>JAAELU010000527.1 GCA_024226255.1 bacterium
GCCGCCTCGCCCTGTTCGCTCACTGCGTAGACCATCTGCCCGTCGGAAGCGGCGCCGCCTCGTATGGCGCCATCGAGCCGGGCACTCCACCGCTCGGAGCCGTCGAGACCGAGAGCCCAGAGAACGCCCGACGCGTCGCCGACGAAGACTACGTCTCCGACCACCAGAGGGTTGGTGAAGACCGGGTTTCCGGCAGAGAAGCTCCACACCTGCGCGCCGGTATTGATGTCGATTCCCCACACCGAGCCTTCGTCTCCGGTCGCGATGATGATTCCGCCACCGGCGACAACACCGTTGACGTCGTTGTCCGTTGGGAAATACCACACTTGCCGGCCGTTGTGCAGATCTAGGGCGTACACGCCGTCCCTATCGTCGGGGCCACTGCGCCTCAGTCCGGCACTGCCGACGATGACCAGGTCATCGACAACAATTGGGCTATTCAGCCATCCTGAGATCCCGACGTCGGCCTGCCAGAGCTTCCTGGGCTCGAGGATCGCCTCGGCCTGTGAGCACCCGGATCGAGTCATGTCCCCCTGAAAGGTCACCCAGTCTGCGCCGGTTGCGACACACTCGGGCAGGAACTTCGACCGTGGCAGCGCCTCGATACCCTCGATGAACGCGGCTGCAATTGGAGCGGCAATCGAACCACCCGATGTACCCCCATCGACTTGTACCGCGAACGCCAGGTCATCGGAGAAGCCGACAAACCACGCAATGGTGCCTTCACCCTCGGGAGTATTGATCTGAGCGGTGCCGGTCTTTCCCGACATCTCCCGGTCTTCGACCGCAGCCTGCCGTCCGGTGCCACTGACGACCACCGCTCGCATCAGCGATCGTAGGTTATCGACCACCGCCGCATCGAGCGGCTCGGGTAGCGAGACGCCGGTCACGGCTCGCGTGGTCAGTGTGGGTGGATGCCATGTTCCGGTGGCAGCTGTGGCGGCGACGCTCGCCATATTCAATGGGCTGGCGAGAACCTCGCCCTGCCCAATCGCAGCGGACGCTTGCTGAACAGAATCGGTGGATGTGGGGAAAGAGGCGTCGGCTGCGGCGATTCCAATCTCGATTTCGCCACCGAAGCCGAACCTGGCGGCGGTTGCTGCGATGATTCCAGGTCCCAGGTCGGCGGCGAGCTGGATGAATGCGGTATTACACGATTGGGCGAATGCCTGCTCAAAGGACATTGTTGGCGCCAGGTCGGCTGCGTTGCCGAACTCTCGTCCGGCGATGGTCACGACCTTCGGACACGAGACGGGATCCGTCGGCTCAAGGCCGTTTTCCAACAGCGCCGCCGCCACAACGATCTTGAAGGTCGAACCTGGTGGATGCAAGCCGCTGGTTGCCCCCCTGAATCCATCGGTCGTAGTGCTGGCAACTGCGCGAATCTCGCCACTTGCCGAGTGGACGGCGACTATCGAGGCCGGCAGATCTACGTCAGCCAATGCGGACTCGGCCGCCAGTTGGACATCAGACGACAAGGTTGTTCGCAGATTCGACGGTGCGGTTGCTGGAAAGGCGAACAAGACCTCGACATCGCCGCCTTCTGCTTGGCGGACTATCTGTACGGTTGGTGTGCCCGCAAGCTGTCGCTCGAACGATTCCTCCAGGCCGGTCCTACCAACGATCAGTCCTGCCGTATATCGGTCGCCGAGCGCGTCCAGTTGCTCGGCCGTGACTTCGCCGGTCGTGCCGAGCAGTCCCGCCGCGAGGTCGGCGTCGACAGGAGCTCGGCTGTCCACCAACCGGAACGCTATGCCGGGAACTCGGTAGAGAGCGGGCCTGACGTCGACATTGTCCTCTCGCGAGATGGTTGCTACCGGTAGAAACCAATCCGGTTGCACGCCGGGGGCATCAAGAACGGAGTCGATCCTGGTGCGGGCCACCGACAATGTCTCCTCCAGCGCTGCGGCAGTCTCATCACGAGACACAATCCGTTCCGGGATGAGGCCGACGACTACCGCGGCGACGGGTTTGACAAGGGCCCGGCCGTCCATATCGGTAATCAGCGCCCGTTGCGGCCATTCGCTGGCGAGTCCGAGACGGTCTCCCTCCTTGAGCGCCGGATGGATGACGCCTGGGCTCCAACTCACCTTCCATTCGCCGCGCCGCAGAGCGAGGTGGATCGTGGAGCTGAAAGCCCAGTCGCCCGCCCCGTGGATCTCGACAATCTGATCGAAGGGCACCGACGCGGAGTCGCCCTGAGTTTCCGCTGAACCGGTCGAGAAACGAACTGACAAGACATCGAGATCACTCCACCATGCCGCCAGCGCCTCGTCCGCTCTGCTCTCTTGGGTATCAAGCAACTCCCGGATCGTCGCCCAGTCGGACGACGACCACGCGGCGAGAAACCGGTCGGCCGTAGCGACGGGATCCGCAACCGCACTCGTCGGGGCCGACGAGACCTCTGCCGTCGCACCGCCCGACTCACGGCCGGCAAAGTAGATCACAACGAGGCTGGCGATGGTGACGAGGCCCACCGCGGCGAGGGCCCAGAGCAAGAACCGGGCGGGCCGTGACTCGTCCACAGGGGATTGGCGCATCTCGGTAGTTTCGCTGAGTCAGGCAGTTGTCGGGAAGCATTGGCCTGTCGGCGGACGCAGGGCGGGCGAATGTCCCGACTAGCTGTTAGCGATCGGCCGTGAACGTACGCTGCAAGATCGTCAATATGACTGAGTCGATGTGATCCCATCCTTCGTCGGTATCCACGGCAACGCCACTGAAGTCACCCTGGAGGCGGCTGAGGACAACGAAGTAGTGAATGGCGCCCACGACGAGGAGCACCGTACTGATGAGATCGGCATCGGTGGCCGCTTCGTCGTCCGGGAAATGGGCCATCAACTCCACGAACCATTTCTCTCGTGCGTCCCTGAGGATTTCGCACAATTCGTTTCGTTCGATCTGCTCCCAGGCGAGGATCTCCTTGGTAATCGGACGTCGCCGCAGAGCTGCGGCATATCGACTCAAGCCGACTGCCCATCGGTCGGCGAGCGACAAGCGCATCAATTCATGAGGGTCCTCGCCGATCACCTCGGCAACACTCGGCCAAAAGCCGCTGCTCTGTCCGAAGGCGTGGAGCAGCTCGGGCATGCCACCGAAGTAGCGATAGATCAGCACCTTGTCGACGCCGGCTTCTTGGGCGACTGCATTGATTCCGAGGGACCCGAAACCTTGGCGAGAGAGGATCGCGCCCACACCATTGAGAAGGCGCTCCTTGGTGGCCTTCTTGTCTCGGGTCGCCGTCTGTGGTCTAGCTCCGGTCACTGCGATTTCTTGGGATTGGCCCGGAACCAGGCAATGGTGGCCTCGATCGCTTCATCGAGCGGAGTGGCGATGTCGCCGAACTTGCCGGCGAACCGGCTGTGGTCGACGACGAACGGCTCTTCGAACTCGTAAAGCATCTCCTTGAGTTCGCGGACGTTCCCGTTGAAGAGTCCGACGAGGCTGACCATGAATCGGGGCATCGCCGAGATCCCTGCTTCGGTCCCGGCCGCGGTGAACACCTTCTTGATGAAAGTCCTAGTCGTAAGAGCAGGGGGACTGGGCAGATGCCAAGCCTCGCCGTCCGCATCGTCATGTTCGCCGAGGATGGCAAGCCCGCGAGCGATGTCCGGGATGTAGGTGTAGGTGTGGGGTTGGTCCGGGTCGCCCATCACCTGCGCCTTCTTGCCGGCGATGGCCGGATAGAAGACGCGCTCGCCCATGGCGCTGAGCGTTCCGTGCGGGCCGAAATAGTCCGAAGCCCTCCCGATGGCGACCCGAGCCCGGCCCGCCGAGTGGGCCGCCAGTAGATCATTGGACATCTGCGCCCGCACCGAGCCCTTGCGAGTCTGGGCGGCGTACGGGAGGTCTTCAGTGAGTGTCCGACCATCCGTCGGGCCATACATGTAGAGGTTCTCCAGGGCGACCAGCTTCGCTCCCGAAGCCTCGGCTCCGGCCAGCACCGCCGCCTGCATTGGAGGGAACAACTCGGGCCAACGTGTATACGGGGGATTGAGACAGAAGTAGACGACCTCGGCGTTGGCGGCCGCCTTCGTGGTGAAGTCTGAGTCGGCGGCATCGCCGGCAAGTAGCTCGACACCTTCCGGGACGTCGGCACGGCCGGACCGGTTGACTGCCCGCACACTCTTGCCGTCTGCTCGCAGGTCTTCAACCAGGGCCAGGCCAATCGGACCCGTACCGAACACAACGTGTAGATCATTGCTAGTTGTCATGAGATCTCCTCAGACTCATTCCGTGTGGAACGGTTGTCACTATCAGGTGACATTAAGTCACCAACTGGTGACGTGTCAAGGGGTCTGCTACAAATCGCTGTCCATCACGCACATGGGTATCTCCGGGTCATATCCGGGGGTTCCCTGCGGATACAGGCTGCACAACGATTCGTTCTCGTACAGGAACGCGCCGACACCAAACGCCAACGCGATGAAGAGGGCAAGCACGATGGCGATTCTGCGGATGTCGAAGCTCGTCACGGAAGATCCATCGGTCCAATCGAGTCTCGACCCGACTCCTACTCGGAGAGACCCGGTGTTTGTGACAGGCCCTCGAGCAGAGTGGACATCTCCTCTGGTGTCAGCTTGGCATCGCTATGGAGTCCGAGCAGCGTGTAGTAGCGAGGCGGCATCGAACCCTTCTTCACCTCTTCGAGGGTCTCGTCGCCCTCGTCTTGGGGACGATCCCACTCGGAGTAATTCACGGCGTCCCGTCCCTCATTGACATGGTCGACCGTGGCCCAAGAGAAGGGAGCAATGTTCGAATACCACGGCCACGTCACCTCGTTGCTGTGGCAGTCAAAGCAGGCACGAACCATGAGATCCCGGGTTTCTGGAGTCGCCCATGCCGGTTCACCGGTAACCGGAGGGTTGGTGTGGTCGCGCCCGTAGGGGACGAGCTGGGCAACGACGAGTACACCAACCACAGCAATGAGGCCGCTGGACGCCAACTTGCCGAGAGCGGCCGGCTGGCCGTCCAGGTCGCGGGAACGCCAGCGGTAGATACCCCAGGTGGCGATACCAACCGCCAGCAGAAGCGCGATCGTAAAGGGTGGTGGCATACCCACGAGCAGCGAGCCCACGATGCCCAGGACAACGACGCCGACCGTCCCGCCCGTGGCGCCAAGGTTGGATCGGACGGCGCCGATGAACCGATGCATCATCTGAAGGGTCTCCTCGTATGAGCGAACTGTTCGCACGCTACCCCAAGGCACACGATGTGAAGGCTCGCATCTCTTGCTCGTACCCGCCGAATCTGCGAGTTGCGATCAAGAAACCTGCACCGATATTTCATACACTCGGATTGTGTTGACAATCTACGAGCAGATCCAGAACTCGATCGATTTTGCCGAGGAACGCCTCTTGGATGGTGTGACGGCGGAGGCAGCGGCAGGTGTCGCGTGCATGTCGGTGAGCAGTCTCCACCGCTACTTCCCGGCCCTGACCGGCTACGGCTTCGGTCAGTACGTGAGGAAGCGGCGGCTTTCCGAGGCGCTCGAGATTCTGACGAGTCGCGATGATTCGGTTCTCGAGATTGCGCTGCACACCGGCTACGACAGTCACGAGGCGTTCACCCGAGCCTTCAAGCGAGAGTTCGGCGTTGCCCCATCGCGGTTCCGGACAAACGATCTGGCGGCCGCACGAACCGAAAGGATCAATATTGTGGGAGATGTGATGATGGGCGTGTTGTCCAAGTCCCTGCCCGAGATGTCCGTCGTATGTTTTGATGGTTTCCGGCCTGAACCAGAGCTCGCGGCGCACAAGCTGATGGGGGAGTGGCTCGAAGGCCACCCGGAGATTGCGGATTCCTGTCGATTCTTTGGCCACAACATCGACATGTCGGGAAAGCTGGCTCACGAGCCCGACAACGATGGATACCGGATGATGGTGACAGTTCCCAAGGGGCTGGGCCTCGGGGCGGAGGTTGGCGTCGGCACCATCGAGGCGGGCGAATTCGTTGTCACCGGTATCGAGGGGTCGTTTGTCGAAGACCCGTCGGGGTCGTGGATCACGGAGGGCTGGCGGCGGCTTCAGGTCATGTGCGAACGACAGGCCCTCGAGATCCATCCTTCGGGCCGCTGGTATGAGGAGTCGCTGTCACCCGTAACAGAAGGAAAGGTCCGCTTCGATCTGTACCTCGAGATCGACGCCTAGTCGCGCGTCGCGACGCTCTCGCCGCGACGCAACTTCGACACTCGGCTATTGGTGGCGCCGTAGTTCATGTTGCGGAGCCGTTCCTCGACCTGGCTGGGGATCGACTCCGCGTAAGGTTCGAGCGAACCAATCTTGCGGAGGAGATCGCGTGAGATCCTCGCAGACTGGTTCGAGTCGTGCCGATTCCTTCGATTGCTCGCCATGGTGGCCCTTCTGATGCCCGCACATACAGTTTTGGCGCGCGCACCAGTCCCGTACAGGCGGAATCAGGCGAGTTCCGAGGTGACTAGATATCTCCTGCGCAGTGAGTCTCGGGTCTAGGCACCCGCCTCGTGCTTGAACGAGAGTTTCACCTTCGTGCGGTAGGCGGCGACCGAGCCATCCTCGGCAATGTGCATGTCCAGCTCGGTCACGGTGGCGATGCGCAGATCTCGCAACGACTCGCCGGCCGCCTTGACCGCGGCGGCCGCGGCATCTTCCCACGAGCTATCGCTCGTACCTACGAGTTCGACGATCTTGTACACGGTTCCCATGGCACCTCCACAGTCTGGGTTCCTGTCCCTAAGGCTACGCAGCGGTGGGTGGCGTCGTATAGAGGCGTTGGACATCGATCTTGTGCGACCCTCGTCGCGGAACGTGCGACGCAGGAACCACTCCGAGAGGCCTACAGGCGAGGGCGGGCATCTTCGGGAATCGGCACGGGGTACTGCACGATCCACAGGCCGGTGTTCATGTCGCTGATATATACAAGATCTTCACTGACGTGGACGCCCCACACCATGGCGAACACAGGGGAACCGTCGGGCGTGTCCCAGTAACCCTGAGGGTCGTTACGGAGCGGCGGTATGAAGTGGGCCAGCTCAACGGGGGCAGCCGGATCGGAGACGTCCACGATGCGCACCCCATCCGAATACCACGCCACATAGTCGATCCCGTCCACCAGCACTGCGTTGTGCGCGGAGTACCGGCCGTCGAGATGGACTGTGACTCCCTCATCCGATGACAGCGACCGCTCGGTGCGGAAGGTGCCCGACTCGGCAATCGAATCGGGATTGGAGATGTCGTAGAAGCGCTGTCCGCCCCAACCGGGGCTGTGGCGGCCCGAGTCACTGTTGATGAGGTCCTGATCGTTGCGGACGAGCATTCCCGCCTCGACATCGACGGCCACCGAGTGGGCATTGCCTTCACCGTCGGCCCCGAAGCCGAAGGTGGTTACGAGCGTCGGAGACGTTGGGTCGGTGGTGTCGAGAAGAACGATGCCCGCGTCCCAAGCTGCGAGCCACAATCGGGTGCCCTCATCGGACCAAGTGGCGCTGTGGATGTGAAGCTCGAGTTCATCAAAGACCTGACCAATCAGATACTCGACCATCTCGCCCGGCCCGTCGCGCCGTAGGTCCCAGTCGGAGACGGGCACTGGCGATGTCGGATCTGTGATGTCAATGATCCGTAGATCGCCGGCTAGTCCGGAGGTGTGGCGAATCGATTGCAGGGCTGTTGCCGCCACCAGGACGGTGCCGTCGGCCCGAGTGGTCACGTCAATCTCGTGTATGCCCTGGGTGAGTTCGCCGGTGTCGTGGAATCCGAGAAGTGTTGGCGTCGAGGGATCGGACACTTCGTAAATGGCCAGGCCACGAATCAGGGCATTGCGCCGCCCCGACTCGCTTGTGTCACACAGCCGGATAGCGACGATGGCCAAATCGCCCGTGAACGATGGTGTTTCGATGGCCCCCACCCACACGGAGTCAGTCCCAGTACCGGGGAACTCGGTACCAGAGGCGATCGATCCCAGGGCGACCGGCTCGAACGGGTCGGAGACGTCGATCATGCGGACACCGAATGCTGGACAAGCTTCGGGACGGCCCCATGTGCCCAGGTAGGCGACGCCACCGTGGACCGCAATGTCGGCGGAGAACCCACCGCCCGGATCGATGTTGCCCACGAACGAAACGTTCTCTGCTTGGAATGCGGGCTCGGCGGCGATGATGCGCTGCGGAACGGACCGCCCCTCGGCAGCTCGCAGAGACGGATAAGGATTGACAGGTTCGTCGTCGAAGTCATGAATCTCGAAGTGGAGGTGAGACGGTGTTCCTTCGGCGTTGCCGCTGTCACCCACATAGTCGAGAAGATCACCGGCCTTGACCTTGGCCCCGACCTCGACACCCTGCGGAGATACGTTGAGAAGCCCGTCGTCGGTGCCCTCGGTGTCGTTATTGAGGTGCAGGTAGAACGTGTGCCAACCGCCGGCATGTTTGATGACGATGTAACGGCCGGCCCGTTCTCCGATCGCGATCCTGGTGATGACGCCATCGGCCGCCGCCAGTACAGGCGTCAGCTTGGCAGCAAAGATGTCGGTGCCCTGATGAGTCCGCCCGCCGCTGCGGGGCGCTCCCCAGCTATCGGTGTACGAGTGAGATCCGCCGACGGGAAGGACGATCGGGTATATGTTGTCGGCAAATTCTGCAGCGACCTCTGATGAGGAAGCCTCGTTGGCGTTGGCAACCGCGACGGACGTCACGGCAGCAGCGATCAGGGCCAACGCGACCAAGAGTCGTCGAAGAAGCCCCGCTTGGCGCAATGCTCGCCCCAACAGTCCTCCATTCCCTCACCTAATACTGACAGATTCGAGCCGCGTTTGGGCTGGTGACTCATATGGTTTTCGCGACCTCGCCGGTGCCATGACAGATTGAAACCGGGCCCCGACTCGCACGACAGCGTCGGTGTGCCGGTGCGCACCCGTGAACCGGTATCCATTGAGTGGCCACGGAGCGTAGTCTTCGGGATGTACCAGAGCATTGTGCCGCATCTCCAAGGAGCCAAGGTGAGCATTCGCCGTCGTGTTGTCACGTTCCTGTCCCTCTTTGCGCTTCTGACCGGGGTGGTCGCGGCGATAACCCCTGTTACGGCGGTGGCCGATCACACGGCCGCGCCCACCTCGGTGACGATTACCGGCAACCTGCAGGACGAGCTGGGTTGCCCCGGTGATTGGCAAGCCGACTGCACCGCCACCCAGCTCGGACTCGATACCGAGGACGGTGTCTGGCAAGGCACCTTCAACGTGCCTGCCGGCAGTTGGGAATACAAGGCGCCCCTCAATGACTCCTGGACGGAGAACTACGGTGCCGGCGGAGTTGCCGACGGCCCGAACGTCACGCTGAACCTTGGCGCGGCAACTGATGTCAAGTTCTACTACGACCACACGACACACTGGGTTACTGACAACGTCAACTCGACCATCGCAACCGTGGCCGGCGACTTCCAGAGCGAACTCGGTTGCTCGGGCGATTGGCAGCCGGGGTGCCTCCAATCGTGGATGCAGGATCCTGACGGCGATGGCGTATACGACTTCGTCACGGACGCCATTCCCGGCGGCTCCTATGAATTCAAGGTTGCGTTGGCTGAGGCCTGGGATATGTCGTTCCCGGGTTCCAACGTCTTGTTCACCTCAGCTACCGGTGACACGGTGACCTTCACCTATGACACCGCTACGGAGAACGTGGCGGTGACGGTTTTTACCCCGACAGTGACCATCGCCGGCGACCTGCAAAACGAGCTCGGCTGCCCGGAGGACTGGCAGCCTGATTGTTCGGCTACCCACCTGGGGTTCGATGCCGAAGACGACGTGTGGCAGGGCACCTTCAGCCTTGCCATCGGTAGCTTCCAGTACAAGGCCGCTATCAACGACAGCTGGGACGAGAACTACGGCGCCAACGCCGTGCCGAACGGCGACAACATCCTCCTCGCGCTGGCCGATCCGACCGACGTCAAGTTCTATTACGACGCCAAGAGCCACTGGGTGACAGACAACGTCAATTCGACAATCGCGACAGTGGCCGGCGACTTTCAGAGCGAACTGGGCTGTTCCGGTGACTGGCAGCCGGCGTGCCTGCGGTCCTGGATGCAGGACATCGACGGGGACGGAATATATACCTTCGCCACCGACAGTATCCCCGCCGGCCCGTACCAGTTCAAGGTGGCGCTCGACGAGGACTGGGCCGTCAGCTACCCCGGAGCCAACGTGCCATTCACCGTCCTCGCGGCCGGTGACCTGATCACTTTCACCTACGACTCCAACACGAACGAGGTGACCGTTGACACCGGCGCCCCGATGATCGAGCCGGGTGACGATTTGCTGGTGCGACCCGTGGTGCGTGAGCTTGCTCAGGACGATGTCTTCTACTTCGTGATGCCCGATCGTTTCGACAACGGTGATACGGGCAACGATGCCGGCGGAGACCTGAGTGGAGATCCACTGGTCAACGGCCTGGAGCCGACCAACAAGGGGTACTACCACGGTGGCGACCTCGCCGGTCTCACCGCTCGGCTGCCGTACCTCGACGGCCTCGGCGTCACCGCGGTCTGGCTGACCCCGCAATTCACCAATCGCTGGGTCCAGGGCGACGGGACGATTGGTGGCTCGTCCGCCGGCTACCACGGCTACTGGCAGATCGACTACTCGAGTATCGACCCCCACTTCGGCAGCAACGCCGAGATGCAGGCCTTCGTGACCGCGGCGCATGCTCTCGGAATCGACGTCTATTTCGACATCGTGGCCAACCACACCGGCGATGTCATCACCTACGTTGAGGGCGACGAACCGCCATACATCTCTAAGGGAGATTCTCCCTATCTCGACGCCACCGCCGTGCCGTTCGACGACGCCGATTATGCCGGCACGGGCACCTTCCCCACCCTCGACGCGGACGTCAGCTTCCCGTACACCCCGACGTTCAACAGCGTCGCCGATGAAACGGTCAAGAGTCCAGCCTTCCTCAACGATCCGACTCTCTATCACAACCGGGGCAACACCACGTTCGTCGGCGAGAACAGCCTCTACGGCGACTTCGTTGGACTCGACGACCTGTTCACCGAACACCCGACCGTCCAGGACGGGTTGATCCAGATCTTCAAGGACATGGTCACCGACTACGACGTGGATGGTTTCCGCATCGACACCGTCAAACACGTCAACGATGAGTTCTGGGAGGCCTTCGGTCCCGAGCTCGAAGCCCACGCCGCATCGCTTGGTAAGGCCGATTTCTTCATGTTTGGTGAAGTGTTCGACTTCAACCCCGTCTTCCTGTCGCAGTTCACTACCGAGCTGCCGCTCGACGCGGTGCTGGACTTTCCGTTCCAAGGGATAGCACGCAACTTCGCGAGTCAGGGCGGACCCACCGACAACGTCGCCGCGCTCTATGCCGCCGACGACTTCTACACCGACGCCGACTCCAACGCCTACTCACTGCCACTGTTCCTGGGTAACCACGACATCGGGCGGGTCGGGTTGTTCCTCAACCAGGACAACTCCGGCGCCGCCGACAGCGAGTTGCTGGCTCGCGATGAGCTGGCGCATGCCCTGATGTACTTCGGGCGGGGCATACCGGTCGTCTACTACGGCGACGAGCAGGGTTTTGTCGGCGACGGCGGAGACCAGGATGCCCGCCAGGACATGATGCCGAGCGTTGTTGGTTCCTACAACGACGACGACCTGATTGGCACCGCGGCCACGACCGCCGACGACAACTTCGATGACACCCATCCGCTCTATCAAACGCTGGCGGACTTCGGGGCCCTGCTGACAGCCCATCCGGCACTCACCCAGGGCGCCCAGCTCCACCGCTACAGCGACGGCGGCGCGGGCATCTATGCCTTCAGCCGCATCGAACGGGCCGAGCAGGTCGAGTACATCGTTGCGCTGAACAACAGCGAGTCCCCGGACGCGGCGACGTTCGGTACAGACTCGCCAGCCACGACATTCACCGAAATCTGGCCGGGCACCGGCCCAGCCATCGTGGCCGACGGTGCCGGCGAATTGACGGTCGACGTCCCGGGCCTCGGAGTGAAGCTGTATCGGGCAGATGCACCGCTCCCCGCCCGCAGTGTTGGGATCCACGTGTCGCTCGACAGTCCCAGCGAGGGTGAAGAGGTGCTGGGTCGGGTGGCGGTCGGAGCCAGCCTGGCGGAGGCTCGCTTCGCGGAGGTTACGTTTGCGGTGTCGGTTGACGGCGCTCCGTTCGAGCCGATCGGCACCGACGACAACGCCCCCTACCGGGTCGTCTACGACGTGACCGGCCTGACGGCAGGCACGCCGCTGGTGTTCAAGGCCATCGTCGATGATCGCTCAGGCAACCTGTCGTCCGCCAAGGGCACCGCAGTGGTCGGGGCCGAGGAACCGCCCGTGGTGAGCGGTTTCGACTATGCCATCGTTCACTACAACCGGCCCGCCGGCGACTACGGAGACCACACGACTGGCAACTTCGACGACTTCTGGGGGCTCCATCTATGGGGCGACGCCATCGACCCGGATGAGGTGACCGGCTGGCCCACTCCGAAGGCTTTTGAAGGCCAAGACGAGTTCGGCCGGTTAGCCTGGATCCGCCGCAGCGGTGCCGACAGCCAAGTCAACTTCATCATCCACCAGGGCGACACCAAGGACACTCCCAACGATCGTCTCTTCGACGCCGACCTCAACCCCGAGATCTGGGTCAACGAGGGTGATGCCACGGTGTACACGACTCAGGCGGATGCTCAGGGGTACGTGACTGTTAGATACCACCGCGACGACGGGGACTACGGAACGCCGAGCCCCGACTTCAACACCTTCTGGGGCCTCCACCTATGGGGCGACGCCATCGATCCGTCCGAGGGAACTGGTTGGACCTCACCGAAGGAACCCACCGGCATCGATGACTACGGCGCGTACTGGGAGATCCAACTGGACGCGACCAACCCTGACGCGTCGAGTCAACCTGTGAACTTCATCATCCACCGCGGCGACGTGAAGGACCCGGGACCGGACGAGAGCTTCATCCCGGCCGACATTCCCACTGTGTGGAAGCAGTCGGGCGACGTGGAGATCTATCCGTCGCGAGGCGCCGCCGAGGACGTCGCCACGATCCACTACCACCGTGATCTGGGTGACTATGGCGACAACGCGTCCCCGGACTTCAACGACTTCTGGGGTATGCACGTGTGGGATGGCGCCCTCAATCCGAACGGTGCCTGGCAGACTCCGGTGCGTTGGATCGATGTCGACGTCTTCGGGCCCGTATTCGAGGTCGACCTCATTGATGGCGCGCCGCAACTTGCGTACATCCTGCACCGTGGCGACACCAAGGACCCGGGACCGGACCAGTTCTTGACCTTGGACAAGTGGGGATACGAGGTGTGGCAGGTGACCGGGGAGAATCCCTCTGATGCGTCCGAGCCGCATTATGTGCTGCCTATCGTCGGCGCGGCGGCGGCTCCCGGCGACATTGACGAGCAACGGGCCTACTGGGTATCAGAGAACACAATCGTGTGGGCCGCCGGCGGTGATCCCGCCACCGACTATTCGCTGTGCCATGCCCCTACCGGCGGGATGACTCTCGGCGCGGTCGGAGTCGAAGGGGGAACGTGCATCACCCTCAACCCAGGGGCACCGTTCCCGGCGAACGAGGACGGCTTCATCCATCTGGCCGGCCTGCCAACTCTGGTGATCCCCGCCGGGTCGTTGGGCGATGTGCCCACGATGCTCACGAGCCAGCTCGCAGTGTTGGCGACGGACGGCGGCGCTCGTTTGGACGCAACCGGGCTCCAGATCCCGGGTGTTCTCGACGACCTGTATGCCACGGACGCGCCACTCGGCGTTGTCTGGGACGGCGGCACACCGACGCTGCGGGTGTGGGCACCAACGGCCAAGAGCGTGACACTGCACGTGTTCGATGACTCCGATCCGGGAACCGCCTCAACGACATTCACGATGGCATGGGCTGCCGCCACGGGAACGTGGTCGGCAACGGGCGACATGTCATGGGATGGCAAGTACTACTTGTACGAGGCAGAGGTATACGTCCACTCCACCGGCCAGGTGGAGAACAACCTCGTCACCGATCCCTACTCGGTGTCGTTGGCGATGAACTCGACACGTAGCCAGATCGTCGATCTATCCGGGGTCACGGTTCCCGGCTGGGACTCGGTGAGCAAACCACCGTTGGAGCGGCCGGAGGACATCTCCGTGTACGAGCTGCACCTGCGCGACTTCTCTGCCAACGACCTCACGGTTCCAGAGGCATTGCGAGGCACATACAAGGCGTTCACGGTTGCCGGCAGCGACGGAATGAACCATCTCAGTGCTCTAGCCGACGCCGGGCTGACTCATGTGCATCTGCTGCCGGTGTTCGACATTGCGACCATCAACGAGGACAAGGCGACGTGGCAGCAGCCCGATCCGGCGGTACTCGAGACGTATCCACCGGACAGCGACCTGCAACAGGCGGCAGTAGAGGCGACGGCGGATCTCGACGCGTTCAATTGGGGCTATGACCCCTACCACTACACCACGCCGGAGGGCAGCTACTCGACCGATCCTGAAGGCACGACTCGCATCGTCGAGTTCCGCGAGATGATCAAGTCGCTGAACGAGAGCGGCCTCCGCGTCGTGATGGACGTGGTCTACAACCACACCAACGCCGCGGGCCAGGAGGAGAGGTCGGTCCTGGATAGGGTTGTTCCCGGCTACTACCACCGGCTCAGCGATGCCGGCGAGGTCGAGACGTCGACTTGCTGCTCCAACACGGCGACCGAACATCAGATGATGGGCCGGCTCATGGTCGACTCCGTCGTCACTTGGGCCAAGGAGTACAAGGTCGACGGCTTTCGCTTCGACCTCATGGGTCATCACTCGCTGGCCAACATGCTCGAAGTCCGAGCCGCGCTCGATGCGCTCACTTTGGCCGATGACGGCGTCGATGGCTCGTCCATCTACATCTACGGCGAGGGCTGGAACTTCGGTGAGGTCGCCGACGACGCTCGCTTCATCCAAGCCACCCAGCTCAACATGGGCGGCACCGGCATCGGCACGTTCAGTGACCGGCTCCGGGACGCCGTACGCGGCGGCGGTCCGTTCGACGGTGGTACCGACCGGATCACCAACCAGGGCTTCATCAACGGCCTCGGCTATGACCCCAATGCCCTGGCCCTGCCACCGGCAATCGCTGAGGCCGAGCTGTTGCTGTCGGCGGACCAGATCCGCGTCGGGCTAGCCGGCAACCTGGCGGCGTACGAATTTGTCGCCGCCGACGGGGTGGTCAAGCGGGGCGACCAGATCGACTACAACGGCTCGCCGGCGGGATACACGGAGGATCCGCAGGAGAACATCGTGTACGTGTCGGCCCACGACAACGAGACCCTGTTTGATGTCTCGCAGTACAAACATCCGCTGGGCACTTCGAC
>JAAELU010000528.1 GCA_024226255.1 bacterium
CCGAAATGCCTCCTTGCTAAAGCGCTTGTCTCCACCATCCTTGCTGTCCGCGACCGCCTCGGCCTCTTCCTTCTTGCCGGTCAACATCCAGCCGGCTGCATTGATCATGGCGTACGGCAACAGCACGATCCACAGGGATTTCCGCAGTGTTTGCAGGAAGCCGCCACCCGACGTCAGCCCGCCCCACGAGTAGGCCTCAGCGTGGCTGGCCACCGGGTCGTGGTTACCCGCATCGACGCGGTAGAAACCGGACGTCTCATTGCCCGCAACAAGAAACGCCTCGTCGTTCAGCATCGATTCCGGTGCGGCGCCACCGACACCGTGGATCCTCAGCTCCGTGGGCTCGGCCAAGTTTCGGTGTCGTTGAACCTTGTACTTGCCCATGAGTTCTCCCCGCTCAGTGCTAATCCGAACCTACCGGAAGTGCTCGGGAAACGTGCGCGGGCCCCGCCCACCGGCCAGAAGGCGGTCGGCAAGGGCTAGGTCCCTTCGGAGACTTCCTCCACCGTAAGTAGCTGCCACACGCCATCGACCAGTTGCATCTGAATATCCCAAATCAAGAACTGGGACTCCTCCCCTTGGCGCGCCCACTCGATTTCGGTACGCAGGACGACGTCAGTCGGAGCTGCCGAGAGTGTGAAGATGTTCGCCGTCGTCACCACGTACGCCGGTGGTCCCGGAGGATTGGCCCGAATCGCTTCCGACTCGGAGCGGAGCTGGCGACGCTGGGGCCCTCCAGACACAAAGTGGTCGCCGAGGTCGCGCATCCGACCGGTCACGGCGAATTCACCCCATGCCGTCAAGGCATCCTGCAGAGCGATCACCACAGCGGGCGCCGAGGCGATAGTGCTCGTGATGATCGCCGGCGCCTCAGTGGAGCTGCTCGATGTGGTTGGTGTCGCCAACGTGACGGGTGGCGCAGTGTTCGAAGCCACCGAACTCGGTGCAGTCGCCAGCGTCGGCACTACCGCCGGGTCCGAATCAGTGTTGAACGCTACATAGACGAGAGCGCCGCCGAGTCCGACAAACACCAGAGCTGCGAGCACCACTCGCCAGGCCGACACTGTCAATCCCGCCTAGTTTCTCCGGCCGACAATCTCGTCAACCTGATACGGCTCGATCGTCCATCGGGTGACCGGCTCATACGCCTCGGTGAAACCCCATGAGTGGTTGGCGACACTCTGCACCACGTAGTAGCCACGCCACGTAACACCCGTCGCGATCGTGTAGTTGTCCTTCTCTTCAAAGACGTAGAGGTGCGCCGGGTCGTCGGGGTTTCCTCCCATCGAGGCATACTCCTCGGCGGTTGCCGGGTACCACGGCGAATCAGGGAAATCGATCCAAACGTCCCAGGCCGCTGGTGTCGCTTCGGCTCCGTCGTAGTCGAGGTCCCAGCCGACTTGATCCACCCACGCCGTCGCGGTCAAAGCCCACTCGGTACCTCGATGCGTCGTGTTGACGGTGATGGGTCCGACCATGGTGGCATCAGGGTCCTGGAAGTTGTACCAGAGCTTCGTATCGGCACCGGTCACTCCGATGGCCTCCGGGACAACAGTCAATTCAGCGGCCGGTAGAGCCTCGATGAACTTCGCCGACGCCTCATCTCCCGGGAAGATCGGCAGGCACTCGATGTTCAGCTCCCAGCCCAACGACACCGTCGGGATGAAGGTGAACACAAACTGACCGTCCGCCAGGTCGTAGTAGGCGGTTATCCCGCTGTACGGACCGTCATCGTTCGTCGGTGCGTTGACATGCCAATCCGGATAGAACGTCCAAACCGCCGGACTGAACGGCAATTCGCCGCCGACAGGGCACGGGTCGGGATCAGGAGGCTCATCGCCGGGCGGTAACCCGAAGAATCCGTTCGGCGGTGACGGCAGAACCCCGACGCCGGTGCAAGGGATTCTGGTGCCAGGCACAAACTCCATGACTTCCCATCGGTCTTTGACCCAGTCCATCGGGTCGATGGGTACACCAGAGATCCTCAGCCAATCATTGATGAAGGTCTCCACGGTCGTCGTGCTGGCCGGGGGCACATTCGGATTGGGATAGGGGTCTCCGGCCGCCTCGGCGGCGAGGTTGGCGTCAACCAGGTCCCGGTAGAGGCTCGCCAGGCCCGCTCTGATGTTCTCGTGGCTCGAGAGAATCTCGGTCTCCCATACAACGTAGGCCTCCAGACACTCTCCAGGAATATCGACGCCGTCGACTCCCTCGGCAGTCCTCGAGAACAGGGCCCCGTCGATCGAATGCGGGTTGAGTCCGCTGCCACCGGACACGCCACCGGGGTCTGGAGGTGGGGCCGCCAAGGCAAGACCGGACATTGACAGAACCACCACAAACACAGCTGCGCTCACGGTGCGCCTAGGCATGTGCCGATCTCTCCTGTTCAGACTGAAAGCCACTACTCGGCCGCCCCCTCCGCACCACGCTGATTCCACTCCGCGATTCGCCAACCATCATCCGTCAATCTGATCCGAACGTCAAAGAACGTCTTGGGTCGTCTCCCGATAGTTTCAATCGTCTCGCCGTCGACGCCAAGGACTGTCAGCTCGGCCTGCTCATCGATGACCGTTATCAACGCAAATGTGCTGGAAGACACCTCGATATCCACCTCGTGCACGACAATGCCCTCACCTTGGGTGTGCCATCCGTTGTCGACGTATTCGGCAAGGAGCGCCTCGGCGCGCTCCAGGCAGTCGCACTCAGCGGACAGGTAGATCGTGGGGTCGGCCATCTCAGGGTTCTCGAACGCCCAGTTGTGGTATTCCATCAACTCGTGCCAGATCACCTCGAAGTCAGTCTCTCCCGCCGTGTTGGGAATCGGGATCGATGAGGTCGTTGTCGGAGTGCTCGATCCCGGAGGGGTCGAGGTCGTCGTGCTCGACTCGGCGACAGTCGAGGTTGTCGATGGCGCTGGTGTCGTGGTCGTCACGCTCACAGGCGGTCCGGTGGTTCCCGCGGCGAGTGTCGGTGTGGACGTACCGGAGTCGGAACACGCCGACATCACCATCAGCGGAGCCGCCAGCAACACAGCCGCGCCCAGCACGGCACGCTTCATGGTGTCCCCCGCTGCAGCTCGACCAACGCGTCGGAATAGACAACGATCGGGTCGGCCCCTCCGACCTCGACAATCCGAAGGAAGGTGAGCTCAACCTCTCGCTGGAAGCTGACCTCGATGGCGGTGAGATCAGGCGCAAAGTCAACGGTCAACGTGGCACTAGGGCAGGCGGTCACACCCTCATGATCACTCATGTACTGACATACGCGCTGCGTCGCCAGGCCTGGATCCAGAACCGGGTCGGCGGTCGGATCGGCTTCGAAGGCAGCGAGGTCAACTGCGGTGGCGCCGGCGATGGCCGCCCCATCAGCGAGACCGGACACCTCACGATGGTCGGCGATGACACGCCACAGGTCGATCGAGATGCCACCGATGAACAACACCATCATCGCCATGATGAGCACCATGATGGGGGCCGAAAAGCCACCTTCCTCTTGGCGCAAGCGCCTCACTAAGGCACCTCGATGCTTCGATAGTCGTCCACCCGCTCGGTATGCGACTGCGCCCACTGGAATTCGGCAACCTGCCCGACACCGGGAACCACAACACCGGGTATCGGGACCTCAACCTGGACCACGACCTCGGAGCCACGCACGATCGCGCCGGGGCTGGTTCCCCCAATGCTGATCCATAGGCACCCAGGAGCAGGTGAGCCACACCAGTCCGTGGCGGCAAAACCGTGATTGCTCGCAATCTCGATCGCCAAGGACCTCGCCTCGTCCTCGCCGATGGCCCAGTCGTCGGCGAGCACCATCGTCCGAGCCGTTTCCTGGGCGATGACGGTGGCCATGTTGGCCCGCTGGTACCAGGGGGCGATCGAGGCAACGATGACGACGACCGGCATGATGATGAGCCCGATACCGAGCATCCACTCGGGAGTAGTGAATCCGTCGTGGTCCGATGTGGCCATTTCGGAACTCATGGCGGTGCCTCAACGACCGGTTCGACAACAGAGCGGCCCTGGATATCGACGGAGATGGGCGGGACCCCGCCAAACCACCACTCGAACTCTCCTGTGGCAGTTGCCACCATTGCCGAACCGACTACGACGCACGAGATTTCGATGCTGTCGCCCATCGTCCCCCGCAACAGCCCACCCCGGCCGCGCAATACGTCCATGCCGTGATCCTGACACTCGGACGGCAGGCCATCGAGGCGAGCACCGACTCGGGCTGCTTCGTCGACCGCGGTTCGCACCGCACCGGACGCATACTGAATTGCGACCGCATTACTCACGAGGATCAGCAGGGTCATGGCGATGAACACCATCCCCACCCATTGGATAACAACGAATCCGCCTTCCTCAGGCGGTCGCGATGCTCCTAGGAGCCGACGCCGAAACGATCGCGCAGCCAGTCGATGATGTCGACGCCGAGGGCTTCGAGTAGCACCATGATGCCGCTGAGAACAACGATCCCCACCGCGGCGATGCCGATCGCCTCCGCCGTCTGGAATCCGTCCTCTTCCTGAAGCCGCCGCCCCAATTCGGCAGTCCGATTGTGCACTGAGACCATGATCCGTGACATGGTTCCTCCCTTTCCCTTGATCGATATCTTTCCTGTTCATCCCAGATTCCGCAACACGATGAAGGGCAACGGGGCCCCTACAAAGAGCAGCAGGATGGGAGCGAGGATCACGATGATCGGAATGAGCATCGTGGCCCGGCGCCGAACCGCCTGCCGCTTGATTGCCTCTTTTCTGTCCTCCTGGATGTCCTCGCTGAGAGCCAGCAGGGCCTCAGCCAGATCCGATCCGCGTTCATCGGCTGCGGCCAGCACCTGGTAGGTCCGCCGGGCGTGCTGCTCAGGAGTGAGCTCGGCAATGTGCCGGAAGGCGGCGCCCGCCGACATCCCGGAGAAGTGCAGCCGCAACGCTTCACCTAGTTCATCGACCACGGCACCGCGGCCTCTTTCGACCACGCTACGGACCGCTGAGACAACTCCACCGCCGACGCGGACCCGCATGGCAAGGAGCTGGTTGACGGTGTACAGCTCGATACGCATCCTGTTGGTTCGATCTTCGATGGCACGATCAACCTTGCCTCGCCAGAACGATCCGCCGGCGGCGAATCCGGCGACGGCCAGCACCAACGTCATCGTGGTCGAGCGATTCATGGCAAGACCGACAATGAATCCGCCCACAGCGCCGGCCGTGGCGAGCAGGAATTGTCTCATCCGGTACTCCTGCAACCGCCGCTCGGGCGCGGTGTCGGTGAGCATCGCCGCCTGCCGCAGCTTGAGGCTCAACGCCTCCTCGGAAGAGGAATCGACCATCTGCCCAAACCTCTCGGCGGCGGCGGCCAACGGCGGGCCCAGCACCCGACCGAAAGCCGACTCAGTAGCAACCGCCCCGGTCGATGCCTCAAAGTCGAATGATCGCCCCAACATCGACCGAGCAACCACGGAGTAGGGCCGAACCCTCGACGCGAGGCGAGCCCGGGGTCGCACCAACCATCCGACAAGTAGGGCAACGAAGACACCAGTTGCAAGTGCGGCGAGCAACGGCAGCCCTGTCATCGGGTTACCTCCGACGCCGTTGATCCGAAGACGCGCTGTTCGACCGGCTCGCGTCCGAGGCGAGACACCACCCACCAGCCGAAGAAGCTCAGGACCGCACCCACAAAGATGACAATGGTTCCACCGGCCGATTTGTAGAACACCCGGTAGGGCCCGTCACGTGCCGTCATCATCAGCAACACCAACCATGGAACCGCGAACACGATCCGGGCGCTCAGCCGCTGCTCGAGACTCTCGGAACGCAACTCCTCGACGGTTCGCAGATCGCGAGTAGTGGATTCAGCCAGGTCGTGAAGGATCTCAGGAACGATCGGGCCGCCGCGCTCATGGGCCACCAACAACACCTCGATCACCCGATCAGTGGTCGGGTCCGCCAGCTCGTCACGCACCGCCTCGAGCGCCGCCGGTACACCAAAGACACGGGACAATGCCGGAAAGCGCTCAAGAGCCTCCTGCATCGAAGCCGGGCCGTTGATCGATAGATCCTCCAGCGCCACCGGGAGGGACATCCCGCTGCGCACCGAAGCGACCAGATGGCGCAGGCCATCCGGCCACGCCTGTTTGACTGCGGACAAACGCTGCAGACGCCTGCGTTCGTAGAACCAGTGCGGTAGGAACATCACGACCACGGCCGGAGGTAGAGCCACCCAGAATGCCTGGCTGATACCGGATGTGATGAGGTAGGCGAATAGCCCTATGACGACCGATACCGACCAGAACCGGACCGGGCTGATGTTGAGTCCCGCCTGAACGAGCCACAATTGGCGTTTGCTCATCTCGGTAGTCGGCCCCGATGCTCGCCACCGAATGTTGGGGGCGTACCCGGACAGGTACCCGACCGCCAGGTAGGCGAAAACCGCCGCGAAGAGTGCCGCCGGCAGCCTCAAAACGGAGTAGCCGATCCGTCGCAGATGGCGCGCAAGTCCATTCCGTCGGGCAACGCCGCTTGGATACGCCGACGCAACGCTTCGTTGGGCAACTGACCGGTCCAATCGAGAGGTCGTCCGATGCCGTCGCGCTCGAATATCGGTTCGGTGGTGAAATCGTCGTGAAGCGACGGATTGAGCATCAGGACTTCCATCGTCTGGCGCCGCAGGCTCTGGCCTTCCTTTGCCGTGGCATCACGGTCGAGATGGACCACAAAGTCGATCGTTGAGGCAAAGACCTTGCGAACAACATCCTCAGTCACGTTCTCGCCGGCCATCAGAGCGGCGTTGACCAGCGCGTTCAGCGCATCTCGGGCCGAGTTGGCGTGAATCGTGCACGAGAAGCCACAACCTGCATTGCTGGCCCTGGTCAGCTCGAAAGCCTCGGCGGCCCGCACCTCCCCCACCACAATCCGATCGGGCCGCATCGCCAAAACCAACTTGACCAGAGCTCGCAACGGAACCTCACCGCGACCGTCTACACCGCTCGGCCTCGCCTCGTAGTACGACGAGTGTGGGCTGAGGGGCACATGCAGTTCGCGGACCTCCTCAACGCAGCGGATGCAGTGATCGGACGGAGCCGCGTCGAGCATGGCCGACAACATGGACGTCTTGCCGGCACCAGGCGGCCCCGAGACCAGCACCGACGTGTTCGACTGCATCACGGCCCACAGGAACCCCGCCGCCTGCGGCGTGAGCGACCCCATCTGCACCAGGAAGCTGAGATTCTCGCGGCGCAGGGCATAGCGGCGAATCGTTGCCGAAAGCTGGTCGGAGATCGGCGGGATCACTGCGGTCAATCGGGCGGAATCATCGAGGACGCGGGCCTGGACAATCGGGCTCGACGTGTCCAAGTGGCGGTCGGTCGCGGCGAGAAGACGCGACACCACCTGGGTGTTCTCTTCCTCGCTCGTGGGAGTGGTGAGCGACTGCAGGCGACCATCGCCATCGATATAGGTGACACGATCACCCTCAAGGAAGATCTCCTCGATCTCGGGCCGCTCGAAGAGATCTGTCAGCTCGCCAAAACGAGTGATCGAGCGCAGGACTCGACGGCTCATCTCGGCCGGGTCGCGCAGGGCCCGGCGCCCGGCAGCTCCTTGATGGGCAAGCGCCTGGTACTCGTCGACAGCAGTGGCGACGACTCCTCCAATCCGAGCCAGGTCATGCCCCGGGTCAAGCTTCTCGGCGTCGATCCGCTCCAGGGCGCGCTGCCGGATGCTCTCGTATGCGTTCGGAAGAGATGCAGTCGTCATCGCGATACCTCCTCATAGGAGGGAACGACGCCGGCCAGCTTGGCGATCGCTCTGGTGAATGGACCGCGAGCGGTCAAATCCCCGTCCCAGGACGCCCGGATGACACGCTTGTCGAACGGAGCAACCGTGACCGATTGTGGCGACACCGTACGCCGCAGTTCGGACTCAATCTCCAACGCAACGAAGGATCCCCCGGGATGCTGGTTGAGGACGATGTGAAGCGGTTTGCCCGTCACAAGCGACCTGCCATCAGCCAACCAGTCGACAATCCGGGTGACACCGACCGGTGTCGTCGATCCAACCAGGATCACCACGTCGGCGACGCTCAACGTGGCTCGCGTGACGCTGAAGCGCGCCGGGCCGCCGGTCTCAGGCAAGTCCTCAACACGAGGGCCGACGTTGGCAATCACATAGGGGTGGCTCGTGGCGAGCTCCGCCAATACCTCGGCGACCTCGCCCGAACGCAACTCGAACCAGTCACGCGGGTTGGGCAGGCCACTGAGAACACTGATGCCGGCGACCGGGATTCGATGCAACGAGCTTGTCAGGCTGCCGGTGCCGTGATGTACCGCGTCGACCGCGGTTCGGATATTGGGGTGCAGACCGAGTCCGAGCCGCTGGGCAACGCTGGGAGCCTGTTCGTCGGCGTCAACCAGGACTGTCGCCTGGTTGCGTAGCCGAAGAGCGGCGGCCAGCTGCACGGAAACCTCCGTGGCGCCGGCACCGCCGGTTGCTGCCGCGACTGCAATGACGTAGCCGCGGCGGTGGCGACGACTGGATGCGTCGTGGTCGACTGGGCCGGCGACATTCGGCTCGGCAACAATCGCGTCGAACAGACCTTCAAGCTCGAGCTCCTCTGCCGTCACCGGGCCCGCGATCCGGATGATGGCTTCAACGAACTCGGCCGGCGGCGTCGTGTCAGCCAGAGCCTCGTCCACGCCCAGCTCTAGCAGTCTCTGTTTCCCCGTCCCGGTTGGGTCGGCCGCGTCGTAGACGCCGATCACGCGAACACCGGAACGCTGCAATGTGTTGACCAGCCGCGTCGAGAGAAACGAAGTGACGTCGTCTACCAGGAGAACGTCGTACTTCTCAGAGGTGGCATCACCGGGTGACATGACATAACCACGGACTATGGCACCACCGTGGTCCATCAGGAAGAAGTGCAACTCCTGGGCCCACCCTCTGATCGAGTGAGCAAGCATGACGGCCGGCTCGCGCATCCCCAGCTCCTCTCTAACCACACGGTTCCGGCGGCGTCAGCGTGGGGATGGGCGTGGCCCCGGTCGCTCGTGCGATGTCGAGAATCCCGTTGTCCATGGCACATGCCAGGCGCAAGCTGATCTCCGGGTCGACCTCAATCGTCACGGTGTAGTCGTTGGCAGCAAACCCACCTGCAGTGGGATCGGCCACCGCCAGCACTTCAGCGCTCGTCGTCACGTACCAACTCTCGTCGCCGGT
The DNA here is from genome assembly GCA_024226255.1 of bacterium. Lineage (GTDB taxonomy): Bacteria > Actinomycetota > Acidimicrobiia > Spongiisociales > UBA5794 > JAHEJX01. The sequence continues at coordinate 9,215 of JAAELU010000528.1, forward strand.
GCTGGCGATCACGTCGACCAAGTCTCCGGCTTTGAGGGTGCCGGCAACGGCTCGAGTCGGAGAAATCGGGATCGACATCGAGCGGACCTCGGATTGGAATCCTGCCGCCGAGAAATCGGCTCGCTGCAGCAGTGTGCCGGCCTGCAGAGCCCTTGTCGTCACTTGACCCTGCGTGATGATCTCGTTTATCTCATCGGAGTTGAGAACTGCCCCGGCCAATGAATCACCCGAGACTTCCACCAGCTCCACATCGGCGCCGGCGATCGTCGTTCCGGCTGAAATGTCGACGGCCGCCTTGGCAACAAAACTCGTCACCGAGTTGTCGCGCAGCACCACGAGGACCAAGAGGAAAGCCATCAGGCCGGCGAGCACCATGACCAGATGCCCCAACGACAGACGACCGATGAAGCGCCTTCGCGGCGCCGGCTCGGCCATCACCGGTTCGAGCCCAGTGCCCACCGGGTTCGCCGTCTGCGTCATCGTCCGCCAACCTTCCCCGGCGGAGAGACCCCAAGGTCGCCCCGCCCGCTCCACGCCGATTGCCCAATCGGCCGTCCCATCAGCTGTCTTTCGACTGCCCCAAATGGGGAGTGGACCGTCCCCAGTCGAGCCATACTACCCTCAGTGTCCTAATTGCTACCAGGGGTAGTTTCCTGTTTTTGGCATCAGGACCCGGCTGGGTCAGCCGGCCCGGCAACCTCACTCTGCTCGGCCATCTCTTCATCCGCTTGCACCGGAAAGCTCTTCAGCCAATCCAGCACTTCGTCTCGGAAGAACCGAAACGAGCGCCCTCCGGGCAGGCGATACGCCGGGATCGTACCCTCGCGTGCCATTCGTCGCACCACCTGGACATTCATCCCGAGCATGTCGGCCACCATTGCCGTGTCGAGGACATTGGGATAGTCCCCGGCTCGCGTGGTTTTCTGCGCCATCTCACGCTCCTGTGTCGTTACTAGCGATACTTTACATCAAAATATCGTGTCTTGCACTACAGAAAGGCATTCTTTTCGCGTTCTATTCCGCGGATCCCAGTCGTTCATTGTGCTTAAAAGGCCGCCATTGGGGCCATTAGTGCACACTCGACCTCCGATCTTGCCGCCGAATGGCCCCG
>JAAELU010000529.1 GCA_024226255.1 bacterium
CGTTTCCCTTACCGGTTGCTCCATGAGCAATCGCATCGGCACCCGTGGCCTTCACCGCCTCCATCATCCCCTTGGAGATAACCGGCCGGGCGAGAGATGTGCCCAGCAGGTAGTACCCCTCGTAGATCGCGTTGGCACGGATCGCCGGGAACACGTATTCGGCGACAAACTCTTCTCTCAGGTCATCAACGATGGCCTCGGAGGCGCCGGTGGCCATCGCCTTCGCCTCGGCCTCAGCGACTTCCTCGCCCTGACCAACATCTGCTGTATAGGCGACGACTTCTGCGCGGTACTCGTCCTTGATCCATTGCAGGATTACTGACGTGTCCAGGCCACCGCTGTAGGCGAGGACCACCTTCTTGATGCCACTCATTGTCTTGCTCCAATTTCTTCGATCTTTGCGACAATGGCCTCCCCGCCAACGGCGGCATCGGCCACAATCAACACTGTGTCATCACCAGCGATGGTCCCCACTACACCGCTGACGACGGCACGGTCGATTGCGCCCGCGACCAGGTGGGCTGCGCCGGGGGGCGTATGAAGGATCACCAGATTGTCGGACACTGCCATTTCTTCGACGAACTCGTTGACGGCACGGCGCACCTTCAACTCCGCTTCTGTCAACCGCTCTACGTTTGCGGCCAG
>JAAELU010000530.1 GCA_024226255.1 bacterium
CCGAACACACCAAGGCCGTCATGTGCCGCACAAAAGAGTTCAAATACGTCCGCCGCCTCTACGAATCGGATGAATTGTACGACCTGCGCGCCGACCCAGGCGAACTGCACAACCGCATCGACGACCCCGCGCTAGCGGACACATTGGCCCAACTCCAAGAGCGTTTACTGACATTTTATATGCAAACCTGCGACGTCGTGCCCCACGACGCCGACCAACGATAAAAAAAGGAGAACACAATGACGACAAAAAATGATCCCAACGATAACACGCGCGGAATCTCCCGCCGAGATTTCCTCACCCTGGCAGCGGCCACGGGCCTGCTGGCCGGATGCAGCCCCGCCCAGCAGCCGGACGCCACGCCTGTCCCGGCCACGGTCGAAGAGCCAGGCAGCAAAGCGGCGACCGTTGAGCCGACCATTGAAGCAACCAGCGAAGCAAGCACTGAGCCAACCGTTGAAGCAGCCGCCGAGCCGGTCGCAGCCACCGGCAGGTCAGAGATCATCAAATTCCATCCCGACGCGCCGAGCAAGGTCGTACACACCCACCACTCCGGCGTGTGGGACGGCGAGACGCTGTCACCTGATGCGATCCGCCAAATGCTCGACGCCTCCATCACCGAACTGACCGGCCTGAACGACGTCACCTCGGCCTGGGCGGCCCTGTTCGATCCCGGCGAGCGCGTCGCCATCAAGGTCAACGCCTTCCGCAACAGCCTGATCTGGACACACGTCCCATTGGTGATGGCCGTGACAGAGCGCCTCCAGGAGGCAGGCGTTCCGGCTGAACAGATCGTCATCTTTGACTATTACACCAGCGAATTGGAGACGGCGGGCTATCCGGTCAACCCGGACGGCCCCGGCGTGCGCTGCTACGGCGACGACGGTAACTATACCGGGGGACAGGAGGTCGCAGGCCGCGACATCCAACTCAGCGATATCCTGCTCGGTTGCGACGCCTTGATCAATATACCCGTCCTCAAATCCCACATGATCGCGGGGGTCTCCTTTGCCATGAAAAACCACTATGGCAGCTTTAGCAATCCCGCGAGTTTGCACTCGAACATTGGACAAAAGATGGCCGAATTGAACGCCCTGCCGCCGATCAAGGAGCGCACCCGCTTGATCATCGGCGATATGCTGAGCGCTTGCATCAACTACCGCAACTCGTACCCGTATTGGGATTCGGACTGGACCGGGGATTCGATCCTGATGAGCTTTGATCCGGTCGCCCACGACACGGTAGGACTAGAGACGCTGATCCAACTAAAGACCGGCGACGGAGGCAACCCCACATCGATCACGAATATGGCAACTCCCTGTATAGAGAGCGGGGCCGAGTGGGGCCTGGGGACGAACGACCCGGACAACATCGACCTGGTGGAGGTACATTTAGGATGACAAGATTAACCCGACGACAATTCATCAAACTGACCGGCGCACTGGCGGCAAGCGCGGCCCTCGTTGGCCCCGGATGCTCGTCACAACCGGCGCAGACTGCCGAGCGCCGCCAGGTCCCCGCCCCATCCGCCGACCAGTCCTACCTGTCCGTCGCTCGCGGCTCGGACCCGGCGGAGATCACCAAAGCGGCGATTGCGTCCCTGGGCGGCATCGAACGCTTTGTCCGTTCCGGCGACGAGGTGATCGTCAAACCAAATATCTGCGTCGACTATCACCCGCCCGAGTACGCGGCGACGACCAACCCCGACGTCGTCGCCACACTGGTCAGCCTGTGCCTGGGAGCCGGGGCGCGGCGGGTGCGCGTGATGGACACCCCCTTTGGCGGCACGTCGGAATCGGCCTACGCGGTGAGCGGAATCGCGGCAGCGGTGCAGGCGTCCGGCGGCGAGATGGAGATCATGAGTCCGGTCAAATTCGTCGAGACCGCCATCCCCGGCGGCCAGGACATCAGCGAGTGGGACGTCTACCAGGACGTGCTCGACGCCGACGTGCTGATCAACGTGCCCATCGCCAAG
>JAAELU010000531.1 GCA_024226255.1 bacterium
ATCACAGTGCAGATGTACTCCACGAAGTACTGGGAAGTCGAGCAAACGGATCAACGCACTTGGCGATCCGGAGCCTGTCGCTCGGTGGAGACTTTCCGCTCCCGCACCAACCCAGACGGCGAAGTCCTCGAGGACTCGGTGCAGGCCCGCTATCGCCCCGCGGAAGGTCTGGATTGTGCAGGGAATCCGACGCCGCAGCCCTGACTGTTGCCGGCGGCGGTCCCCACTGTCTTGGTACAGTCCCGATTCCCCGGTGGAGGACCCGTGACTGACAACCCGAGTATTGATGCGTTCGACATTGCGTCTCCGGACGATCACGCTCGGGTGCGCCGGATGGCAGATGGGATGCTGCCGACACCCGAAGGTGACCTGCGCCGATTGGGTATCGACGAAGGTGCCGCCCTGGATCGCCGAATAGCAGGCAAGCTTGCCCAGTCGAGGCGGGCGATTCGGGAGTCGGCGTGGTCGGGTCGGGTAGGCATCGTGTTCGCCATGTGGGGCGAGCAACGCCGGCTGCGTCCCCGTAGCTCTGGCAACCCTACCGGCGAAGACGCTCTCCACGTGAAGCTTGACCAGTTGGCGTGGGTGTTTGAGGGCACAGACATTGATTGGCGTCTCTATCCGATCGATGACGGTGACCCGGACGACAGCGCCG
>JAAELU010000532.1 GCA_024226255.1 bacterium
GGCGATACACGGGTACACCGGCTTGTTGGCAGTAACCGAGGTCGACTTCGGCTGCGGCGTCCTGATGATGCCCGATGCTGACAAAGGGGTCGAGAGGGCGCGTCAGCGTGATCGTGTCCGGGTGCTCCGGTTTGAGGGCGTAGGCCACGCCATGGAAGATCGCCAGAGACCGCAGCGAGCCCACCTTGCCGAAGTCGAGAAGCCGAATAGTCATGGTCGAGTCCTCCTCAAATACGCTCCCCGAGAGTAGCTGTAGCCGCCGGCCCGATGGGTGACGGGCGCTCGATCAGTCCGCGCACCTGAAGCAGCTGATGTCCAGATCGTCGATGCGGGCCATGTATGCGGCCCATGCCTCGTCTGCTTCCAGCAGAGGGCGGTGCGGTTTTGTGGCGTCGGTGGGTCGCATGATTGTGACCCAGCCGGCCTCGTACGGGTCGCGGTTGGCGATCAGGATGTCGTCTCTGAATGCTGCGGTGTTGGGTTCGACGATCTCGCCGTCAAATGGGGTGTGAATCGGTCCGACCCACTTGGCACTCTCCACGGTCGCCACCGATCCCCCGGCTCTGACCCGCCGGCCGGGGCGCTTCATGAGGATCGACACCATCTTGCCCATGCGGGTCTGGGCCACATCGGTCATTCCCAACCGGGCGAGGTCTCCCTCCATGCGAACCCACAGGTCACCCTCGATGTCGTATGCCCGGTCATCTGGGAGTTGACAGCCCCGATAGACATTCACCCGAGCACCGTCACTCGAAGACTGTCACTCGGCCGCTTCACAGACGATGTCCTCGGCAACCAGGAATGCCTCGTAGGCGGCGATTCCCTCGTCACCGGTCACCATCTCGGCGGAATCGGCCGCCCAATCCGGCACGTTGATCCGGACAAACCAGCCTTCGCCGTACGGATCCCGGTTGATCACTCCCGGGTCGGAGCTCATCAGGGGGTTGGCTTCGAGGACCTCACCGTTGACCGGCGAAGTGACCGGACCAACCCACTTGCTGCTCTCGACGGTGCCGAGGCTGCGACCACGCTTGGCGGGGCGGCCCGCAGCCTTGGGCAGGGCCGAGATGATGTTCTTGGCCAGGCTTTGGGCGACGTCCGTAACGCCAATCGTGACCGTTCCGTCATCTTCGGGACGAGCCCAAATGTGTTTCTCCGGCCAGTAATACAGGTCCCCTGGAATGTTGCAACCGCGGACTTCAGGCACCGGCTTCCTCCTGTTCGTGTTCGGCTTCGAGGTGATAAAGGAACATGTCGAACGCCACGAGCCGGATCTCTCTGGCGTAATCCTCCAGGAACTTCGGATCCTGGAGTCGCGGCTTGATCTGCCTCCTGATCGTAAAGTCGCACCGCGGGCAAGCCAATTCGTAGTGGCGGCCCGCCCAGGACTCGGACGTGCGACATTCCTCACTGTGCTCATCCGTGAGGTGGGCGTGCAACTCACGCCTGGATCCGGCGAAATCGCAATATGGGCAATTCATGCCAGTCCATCTGTGAACGTTCTGGTGCCGGCGGCCACCGCACTGTGGACCCACTCGGTCAACGCGACGCCGGCGGCCGTGCCGGTGATCTGGTTGGCTTCTGAAACCTTGACCGCCAGGCCCGCCGACACCAGGTCGCCGACGCGCTCACTGACGCTGAGTTCTGCCAGCCCGATCCGGCCTGCCAACGTCGCGCGGGTCACGCCCTCCGATTGGGCCAGCTCTTCGAGGATACGAAAGTTGATGCTGTCGGTGGCCATATGCACGGCCCGCAGCACAGCCGCGCGGACGGACGCAGTCACGGCGGTGCCGTCGCCGCGGAGCTCCTCGAGCCAGTCGCCGGTCCCGGACTCGAGCCGATCCTCGCGGTCGAGCACGAAGACGAGGTGACGCAGCATCCCGGCGGCGGCTTGGCCCAGCGGCTCGGCCGAATCGCCGGGCAGCGCCACCTCACCGGGGCGGTCGACTCTCTTGATTCGGCCGATGTCGATCGGTGTTGACTGATTATCCGGCAAGGGCGCCCTCCGTCTCGAGGGCCCGCCCAACCAGCTGGGCGATGTCGACTACTTCGAGCCGCCCTTCGTTGCCCGTCGTCTTGACCGCGTCGGTGTACATCACCATGTCCTTGGGACA
>JAAELU010000533.1 GCA_024226255.1 bacterium
CAAGAGCTTGGCGAGGGTGGTCAATAGATGTATGAGCAATAAGACCAGGTCCTTCATGATCAAACAGGGTAGGGCAGACTGCTATCGGGCGCAAGATTTGTCATTTGTCTGTTTTTGCGCGCGAAGTAACAATTCGCCACCCACAGGATCTCGGGGTGCAGGCCGGGACGGAAAAGGCCACTGGCAAGGCAACGGCCGAAGTCGCCGATGATGCCCCGGCATCGGCCCTTGTGGGGGAAGTCGAAACCGGACCTGAAAGCGGTAGGAAAACGCACTAGACCGCATTTCTCATTCGAAGGCAAAGGCCACCCGGCAGCGCAGGCCCGCCGGCAATCGCTCGTCGTTGTTGGGCAGCTCGAGTCGTACACCGAAGGTCCCGCTGGCCGAATCAAATACCCGGTCAATGGTCGTCACTATCGCCTCATGCCGACCGCCGACCGGCGCCTCGGGCTCAATGATGGCGGTCATGCCTTTGCGCACCTTGTTATACAGTTCCACCGGAAGAAAGGTTTCGACGAACAGCGGGTCCAGCCTCGCGAGCCGCACGATGTGGGAGTCATTGTCGACGAATTCTCCGGGTGAGAGCACCCGCTCTATGATCACGCCATCCATCGGGCTGCGAATGGTGCGTTGCTCGAGGATCGCCTCCGTGCGATCGAGCTCCAGTTTTGCGAGCTGTCGCTGAAACCTCGCCATTGCAAGTTCCCGTTCGTTCACCCTGACCTCGGACTCGAGTTCGTCTATCCGTTGCCGGGTAAGCGCCGCATCGTTGGCCAGCCGGGAGGCACGTTCGAGACTCTTGCGGCTGAGGGCAAGCCGCTCCTTTCGGACTTCAATTGCCGCCGTCGCCCTGGCTTGCGCACGTTTCAGTGCCGTGTTGCGCACCTCGACAGCCGAGTCGAGCCGTGCGATCACCTGGTCCCTGCTGACCTTGTCCCCACGGCTGACCGACACCTCCGCCAGCAGGCCGATGACGGGACTCGACAGCTTGATGATCCGGGCGGGGTCGACCACGCAGTCGAAATACTCTTCGGCCGAACTTGCCGCCTGGGACAGGAGCAGTCCAAGCGTCAGCAGGAGCCATGTCGGTGAACCCGACCGCGCACGCTGGTATTGGTTACACAATCGTATAGCCATCGTTTTCTACTCTTGTTTTCCTGTGAACGCCAGGTTGTCTCCCAGTATGTCGTCGAGCTTCAGGAGGCCGCGGCGTATCTGTGAATGTCGTCGTTCAGCATAGCGCTGGGCGCGGCCGAGCGCCCATGCGCCGAGCCGGGGTACCCGTTTCAGGAGCGGTCGACGCAGCCGGTCGATGGGTCTCATGGCGAGCAACGGGTCTTCCAGCGACAGAATCATCTCGTAGCTTCCCGGTTCGCCGTGCCGGCCGCATCGTCCGGCGAGCTGCCGATCGATGCGGCCGGCTTCGTGGCGCTCGGAGAGGATCACGTGCAGGCCGCCGAGTTCGCCCACGCCATCTCCCAGGCAGATATCGGTGCCGCGGCCCGCCATGTTGGTGGCGATGGTGATGCGGCCTGGCTGTCCCGCACGGGCAATGATCTCGGCTTCGTGCCGATCCTGTGCCGCGCTGAGCACCTCGTGTACGAGACCCCGTCTGGTCAGCGCTGCGCTTGCCGCCGTCGAGGCGGCCACCGAGCGTGTCCCCAGCAACACTGGGCGGTCCTGCCGGGTAAGCGCTTCGATGCGCCGGGCGATGAGCTCCCATTTCCGTTCCAGGGTTGGTGTCACCTGTGTCGGCAGCCGCTTGCGCTGCAACGGGAGGTTGGTCGGAATCCGGGCGACAGGCAAACGGTACACGCACCACAACTCGTGTGAGACCTCCCGGGCGGTGCCCGTCATACCGGCAAGATGTTTGTAGCGCCGGAAGAACCGCTGATAGGTCATGCGTGCGCGGGTGATGCGTTGTCCCGTCATCTCACACCCCTCCTTGAGCTCGATGAGCTGATGCAGCCCCTGGCTCCACTGACGGTCCGGCATGACGCGCCCGGTGTATTCGTCGATAATCGCAACCTTACCGTCCTGCAGCAGATAGTCTTCGTCGCGTTGGAAGAGGTGAATCGCCGCCAACGCCTGACGCATCAGCTCCTCGCGGAGTGCACGGATTCCCCAGGGATCGCCGAGGGATTCGGCCAGCGCCGCCAGTCGTCTCGAACCTTTCCCGG
>JAAELU010000534.1 GCA_024226255.1 bacterium
CGACCGCCTCGACCCCGACGTGGCGGCCGTGGTGGCGAAAATGCAGGAGGGCGAGCGCAGCCTCGCCACCGAAGCCGCGCCCGGGGTGTCCCTGTGTGAATGCCGCCACATCCTGCCCGCGGGCCTCCGGCCTTTCGACCAGGTCCGACAACGGATCCACAACGTCCTGGTGTCCGAGACGCGCTCTCAGGCGATGGAGCGTCTCCGGCAGCGCGTCCGGGCCGAGACCTCCCTGGAATCGCGTGAGGACGGTGTCTTGCGCCACCGGGCCGGCATCGATACGGGTGCCAGCCACCTCGGTCAGCCGCTCTTCGCCGTCTGCCGGGGCGACACCGACAGCTCGGGAACCGCTGCTTGAGATCGGCTTCGGGGCATCGCCCACCGGCTTCCTGACGCTTGAAGTACTGACGATACGGAATGCGTCGAATCGTCAATACTCTCGAGATACTGACGCTATAATCTGCATTGAATCATCAGTATCGACGCCTTGCTGACCCTTTACAGGGTACTGAATCGTCAATAGGACCGGAATCTTGACGATATAGAGCTGTCTTAACATCAGAAGACTTGGTGGCCGATCGCTGTGCCACGTTCCGATCGATCGGCCACCGGATAGCCGATCGCCGTGCCACGTTCCGATCGATCGGCCACCGAGCGGTTGATCGCCGTGCCACGTTCCGATCGATCGGCGACCCGGTGGCTGATCGCCGTGCCACATTCCAATCGATCAGCCACCCGGCCGCAGCCCGTCGTGCAAGCCTCTATATACGAACACCTACGTGCCATTCGCGGGACCGTGCGCCCGGCCGTCCGGAGCGCTCGACTCGGACGAGCCCGCGGCGCCTAGCAGACCGGTGCAGCCGGCGCTACATTCGGTGTCAGCCATCTCGGTCGCCAGCCCCGCCAGCCCTAGGCCAGATCCACGGTGTTGAGGTCATTCAGGAATAGGTCCCTCCTGCTGGCTTGAGGCACTGACAGCCCCCTGGCATCATCGAGCACATGAACCGCGAACACGGCGATGCCCTGCGCCTGCTCGCCGCGACCGGTGGTGGGACGGTGGAAGACGCATCCATGACCGCCGTGGATCGTCTCGGATTCCACCTGCGGATCGAGGAGGACGGCCGCTACCGTGGCACTCGGATCGCCTTCCCGCGCGAGGTCCGCGACGCCGGCCAGACCCGGGAGGTCATGGTTGAGATGGTCCGCGATGCCCGCCGGCGGGTCGCCGAGGCGTGAGATCGCCCCGAGAATGGAGGCACGCGAGACGGTCGTCACCCGGTGTCGGTGTCGGCGGTGTCGGTGCCAGCCACCTTGATCAGGATTGGAGCTCAGCCCGGGTCGCCTCGTGGTCGTAGGTCGTCAGCTCGAGACGGTGCCCGAACGGATCGCAGAAGTAGATCGAGAAAGCCTGCCGTGGTCGGCCACCAGGTCGGCCGTGACCGGTTGCCCGAGCTCGACCTGAAGGATCACCTCGGACGTCCGGAAACGCTTCAGATCACAGTATTCATCCCGAGTGTCGACCGCGAACATGGCAAGCAAGCAAAAGACTTCGAGAAGCGGATCACTGAGGCGCTTGGCGCACAGCGGTCCATCCCGCTCGAAGGGCTCCCGAGCCAGGGGCCGCTGGATCTCCTTCAGCTTCGAACGGAGTTGGGACGCCGCCTGCGTTCCTCAGGTGGCCGCCCCACCGATCCGGAATGGACTCTGCGAAGGGTCATTCCGTTCAAGGAGAAGGGCTGGCGAATTCTCGAGCAGTTGGCTGCCCGTTGTAGCCACGAAGGTCAGACTGTCAGTCCGAGCCAGCTGGCAGCCCTGCTGATAGAGCGCGGCTTGCAGGATCTCCTCCGAGAACAGGCAAGACGTGCGA
>JAAELU010000535.1 GCA_024226255.1 bacterium
AAGAGAATCTGCGCGGCGTGGCGGCAAGTGGCTTCGACACTGCCATCGTCGAATTGTGAGGCCTGCTCTTGCCACGTCAGCAGCTCAACTTCGGTCAGCAATTCCGCCATCTCCTCGGCCGCGATTGCCTCGCGAGCCGCCAACGCGGCAACAGTCGATCCCGGATGGCTTGCCAAGCGGCCGATCGCATCATCCCAGGCAGCGCGCACGGCGGTAGCGAGGCCGGCGTGTCTCGCCAGAACGTCGGCATCGATACTCACCACGTCGATCACTTCACCAGGAATAGAAGCGGTAGTGAAGATTTGCCCGAATCCGTGATCGCTTTCCAATTCCAGCGACACCGGAGGGAAGCTCACCGCCGCCTCGGCGCCTCCACCGGCAACGAGACCCGGCAGCTCCAATTGATCGGCAAGCACTAGCTCAACGTCATCGAGGCTGAGGCCTGCCGTTGCCAACGCCTGCGAGAGAATGAATGGCCCCAACGGCGCTTCAACCGCAACCGTCCGTCCGACCAGGCCGGCCACATCGTCGATTCCCGGGGCCGCAACGATGACGTCGGCACCATTCGAGTAGTCGGTCACGAGCACGATCTCTGGCCGGCGCGACGTTTCGGCCCGCACTTGGAGAACTTCGTTGATGGTCGTCGCCATGCCGTCGATCTGCCCACGATCGTACGCAGCGACAACGTCACTGAGAGACGTGAAATCGACGATTTCGATGTCGACGCCGTGGTCGGCGAAGAATCCCTCTTGTTCGGCTACCTCGAGGAGGTCGTAGCCGACCCAAAGGTTGACGCCAATACGTATTGGCTCGCGGTCGGCGCCACTCGAGGCGCAGCCAGACAGGAACAGCAACAGGGCGAGCGAGAGTGCCGCAAGGCGCGCACTGAGCAAGGATTGGTGAGTCACCCGAGGTATATCGGCACTTGGCTACCCCGCATAAGCGAACGGACTCACCCGGCCCCTCTGGCCATGAGTGCTCGATCCCCGTAGAGGCTGTGATCTCAACCATACGACGCCGTGAAGTCGGGGCGGACGTCTCGCCAGCTGGGTCGCCTCGGCACGACACGACCCAGGGAGCCATCTGTTCGGTCGGCCCCTAGGATCGAGGCATGGCACACCTGCCTCACGGTACCGTTACGTTCGCCTTCACCGACATCGAGGGCTCGACCCGGCTGCTCAAACAGCTAGGCGACGGCTACGGCGAGATTCTCTCCGCCCATCGCCGCCTGGTCCGCAATGCCTTCACGGCGCATGACGGGGTCGAGATCGACACGCAGGGCGATGCCTTCTTCTTCGCCTTCACCCGGGCTGGCGACGCCATCGCCGCCGCGGCCAGCGTCCAGCGAGACCACGCCGCCTACGAGTGGCCGCCCGGAGCTGCGGTCCGGACCCGAATCGGTCTTCACACCGGGGAACCGACAATCGGCGAGGAGGGATACCTCGGCCTCGACGTCGTCCGAGCCGCCCGGCTCTGCGGCGTCTGCGAGGGCGGCCACGTCTTGCTATCGGAGACCACTCGCGCCCTCATGGGCTCGAGGTTGCCTGACGGCGTTTCGGTCTTCCCTGTCGGGGAACGACACCTCAAGGACATGGATGAACCCGAACGTGTCTACGAACTCGAGATCGAGGGGGTCGACCTCCCGCCGACTACTCAGACGGACGAGGTCGCGGTTCGGCGTATTCCCGCACCGCCCGCTCCTGCACCACCCGTGCCCGCTGCGAAGAACGGCCGGCGATGGCTCTCATGGAAAGACCGAAAGGCCGAACGGGAGCGACAACGTGATGAGAGGCGCTCCCAGTACGAAGAGCGGGCCGAAGAGTTTGCCCAGCGCACAGTGGAGGGCGTCCTGGGGTTCGTCGACCGCAAGCTCGGTGACCTCGCACAGCGCGCGGCAGATCGCGAATCCGAGGACACACAAGTCGAGATCAGCGATATGAGCGTCCGCGCCGATGAGCTCGCCCGCAGGGCCCAGGCGGGCATCCGGCAGGCCCTCGAGGAGCGGATGCGCAAGCACCACGACGATTGACCTAGGCGCATCCGGGCGCCCGACACGGCGGTGTAGAGGGCGACCCCTCAGATCGCCGCCATGCAGTGCGGGGAAGGCGCTCGCAGCACCGACGGGCCGGACCACGTCGAGTTCCTGCTGCAGACCACCAAACCCTGCGTAACCATCGAGCCGTCCGGCGTGACCGCCGAAGCCGAGACCAGCCGGTTCGGTGGCCGCCCGTTCGTTCCGCCCGGGCTTTCGGGGGCTCAGCCATGATGAAGGCGAATACCGGTTCCTCGGCCGGATCAACTTCACGGAGATCAACGGCGCACGCGCCTGATGTCTCGGAAGATGTCGAGGGGTTTGTGAGCCTCGCGGCGGGGGCATACGACGCCTGAGCCGAGAGTCCCGCTCCCCCTAGAAGAAGGTGCGCACCACCCCAGTGACGTTGAACTCCTCGTCCACCAGCGGCAGGGCACGCCACCGGTCGAGTGTTGTGCACGGGTGCGATATGCCGCAGCCGATGATGTCACCGACTGCCAGATCGAACGTCCGAGGTACCCCGACGTAGGCGTGCTGATCATTCAGCTCGAGCAACTCGAGTGCCCCATCCAGCTGATGCAGCTCATCGCCGCGGCGCACAGTCAGCGGCACGGGGAGGTCGAGATCGAACGAAGCATCTCGCTTCCCAAATCCGAGAAGCACCAGATCGGGCTCGGGACGCGAGACAACATAGGACCACACGGTCAATGCGGGCCGCAGCGCCGGGTAGGCGTCCAGCGGGGGCCGAACTCGAAATGGCCCACCCTTGGCGTAATGAATCGAGTCATGAGTCACGTAACCACCGGACCGAATCACCACCCGAACCGGCCTCCCAAGATCCCAATCGTCGCCGAGCACGACGGCCACCCGATCCGGGTACATGCTGCCGCCCGCGGTAACGATCACCTCGTCGAGATGAACAAACAGCCCCAAGTCGTTGAGCCGCCGCGCCAGGGTGCGCACATCCTCCAGGAATCCGTCGACCGTCGAGAAGTCACCGCCCTCTGCCGGAAGAATCCCCTCATAACCCTCAACTCCTACTAGGCGCAGTCGCTCCGAGGCATCGACACGCCGGGCCACGTCGATGGCTTCATCGATCGAGCGACAGCCGGTACGCCCGGCCGCCGCTCCGAGCTCTACGAGGACGTCAAGCGGCCTTGCCGGTGGCCGGCCGCAGAGGGCAGCCTCGACACGGTCGACGCCGGCAATCGAATCGATGAGGAAGACGATTCGCACATCGGCGTGGGCCGTCGTCTCATCCCAGATCCACCGGATGGCTGCCGGGTCAACGACTTGGTGTGCGATCAGGAGCCGGGTGACACCAAATGAACGGAACACCTGAGCCTGGCTGGCGGTCGAGGCGGTGATGCCCCAGGCACCGGCATCGAGCTGGCGTTCAGTGACCTCGGGAGACATCGACGTCTTCCCGTGAGGCGCCAACGACAGACCGATGTCGGCGCAGAAGCTCGCCATGGTCGCAATGTTGTGCTGCAGGTCACTCTCTGAGATCGTTGCCACCGGAAACATGAAGTCGCTCGTGAAGAGGTTCAGCTTCCGCGACCCAATCGATCCCGGATCCAGTCCCGTCAGGTCCGACGGCCATCCCTTGTACTCGATCACGACGACAGCCTAAGTCGGCACGGGCACCGAGCACGCCAATCGGGTACCGTCCTCGACAGCCGACCGTCTGTGGACACGGAACTTGGGAGGGAACCGCTATGTCTAACCCGCCAGATCCTGATCGCTCGGAGATAATCCGCGCTGTTGAAGCGGATGAACGCCGCGAGCGGGAGGAGCGCCATCGCGCCGTCGAAGAGCGCGACGAGTTCGACGGGCTCCAAGTCGACCCGGGCATGGTGTTCTACGAGGAGATTGCGGACCGCACGCCCGGCG
>JAAELU010000536.1 GCA_024226255.1 bacterium
CCTCGACTGTGAAGTCGACGTGGCCCGGGGTATCGATGATGTTGATGGTGTGACCGTCCCAGTCACAGGTGGTGGCAGCCGAGGTGATCGTGATCCCTCGCTCCTCCTCCTGCTCCATCCAGTCCATCACCGCCCCGCCCTCATGGACCTCACCCATCTTGTGGGTGCGACCCGTGTAGAACAGGATCCGCTCAGTAACGGTTGTCTTGCCCGCGTCGATGTGGGCCATGATTCCGATATTGCGGACGGTTTCGAGCTTGATGCTCCGTGCCATTGTCTTATTCCTCTAGCTGACTACCAGCGGTAGTGGGCGAAAGCCTTGTTGGACTCGGCCATCTTGTGGACGTCTTCACGACGCTTGACGGCACTCCCGGTCCTGTTGGCGGCGTCGAGAATCTCGTTGGCGAGACGCTCTGCCATGGTGGCCTCCTTGCGGCGGCGAGCGAACTCGACCAGCCAGCGGACGGCCAGCGTCTGGGCGCGGCGAGGACGAACCTCGACCGGAACCTGGTACGAGGAACCGCCGACGCGGCGAGAGCGAACCTCGAGCGACGGTCGGATGTTGTCGATGCCGCGCTTGAGCGTCTGGATCGGTTCACCGCCGGTGCGTCGCTCCACGATGTCCAAGGCGCCATAGACGATACGGCGAGCCGCACCCTTTTTGCCCTTCAACAGAACCTTGTTGATGATCTGGGAAACGAGAACGCTCTGGTAGATCGGATCGGGCGTGATCTTGCGTACTTCTGCTGGTGCTCTACGCATTACGAACCCTTCTTCACGCCGTAGCGCGACCGAGCTTGCTTGCGGCCATCGACGCCGGCGGCGTCGAGCGCCCCGCGGATGACCTTGTAGCGAACACCCGGCAGGTCGCGGACTCGACCGCCTCGTACGAGCACGATGCTGTGCTCCTGGAGGTTGTGGCCCTCACCGGGAATGTACGCGGTGATCTCCATGCCGGAGGTGAGCCGCACGCGGGCGACCTTGCGCAACGCCGAGTTCGGCTTCTTGGGCGTAACGGTGTACACACGTGTGCATACCCCGCGGCGCTGCGGAGACCCGGCCAAAGCCAGCGTCTTTGTCTTCTTCAGCTTTGGCGTGCGTCCCTGTCGGACGAGCTGCTGGACCGTAGGCACTCTGCCTGCTCTCTCTTCGGCGGTACCCCACGTCCAAATCGGATCGCGGGGTTTGTCACTGTTCTTACAGACGAAAATCGAGGTGCTGCCCGCAGGCAACAACCCCGATCCCATATTGAGACACTCTGCTCACAACAGCTCTGCGTGACAGAACCTCAGGGTAAGCATGGACTCGGTGGGAAAACCGTTAGCCGGAAGTATATACACGCCCAAGGGCCCTGCAAGCCGAGTACGGCTTCGCCGAGTAGCTTCGTTGGTGGTCAACAACCAGTAGTCAGTATCGGCCTGCGGCCTTCACACAAAGCACGAGGAGTTCGCAGGGTTCGTTCGGTCTACTGACTACTCCAGTCACAGCGGGAAGGCTGGGGGTGGTTCTTGGTCTGCGGCGGCTTGCGGCCGTCCTTCCGGGGGTTCAATCCCCGGATCCGGTCCCGCAGGTTGTCCGGGGTCGTCTCGTAGGCCGATGAAGCCAATGATTCCAACGTAGACGGCGAACAGTTGCCCGTAGTTCTGATAGATCAAGACCACGGCAACGACGGTGACAATGGCGGAGATGACCTTGGCCACGATGGCACCTCGCTCCGGCATGACGAGCTGTAGTCCTGCTGTCAGCATCTGGCCACCGTCGAGTGGGCGTATCGGGACCCAGTTGAGAAGTCCCCAGCCGAGGCCGGCATAAACAAAGGCAACCGACAACAGTTCCAACGGATCGCCGGATATCAAGTCGCTGCGCAGACCCAGGAACACCGGCAGAGCGACTGTGATCGCCAATGCTGACCCGGCCGCTGCGATGAGGAACCGCCGACCAGCCGTGAGCCCCTGAGGTGGGGTGTATGTCGTCACTCCGCCGAGTGCAAACAGCGTGATCTTCACATTCCTCGCACCGAACCGACGTGCGGTCAACGCGTGACCGGTCTCATGGATCAGGATGGCGATCAGGACTCCCGCACTCGCAATGACCGCGTCTACGAAGTCACCGGTGTACTGGTACGCGAAGTACAGAACCACCAGGAACGAGAAGTGGATCGATGCCGGTATTGAGCCAAGGAAGAAGCGGAGCACGTCCGGCAGGATACCTAGGTGCCGCTACCAAGCGAACGGCTCGGCTCGCATCGTCGGCGCAGGCTCAATCCCCAAAGCGTGGCACAGGGTTGGGGCCACTTGCAGGTGGCTCAGCACGTCCGGTTGCACCCCGTTGCCACCACCATTGGGTCGGATGCAATACATCGGCACATCGCGGACGTCGTCTCCGGTTCCACCGTGGTACTTGTGATCGTCATGCCCATGGTCGGCCGTAACCAGCACCGAGTAGCCGAGTTCGAGCAATGCCGGTATCGCCAAAGCCAGAATCATGTCGAGGTTGGTCACCGCCTGGTTGTAGTCGTCACTACCGCGACCGTGCAGGTGGCCGGCATGGTCGATCCCCATCGTATGGGTCAGAACGTAGGACGGCGCATGGCGCTGGGCCATCAACACGGCCGCAATAACAACCTCGGCGTCGGGCTGATCCTCGGACATGTAGAACCGGCCGTGGGTAATGCCGGCATCGCCATCGTCATACTCGCTGTGCCCGATACGGTCGTAGGGGCTGCGGTGGTACATCTCGCTGAACCACTGGTAGCCGACCGCGGCGGTGGTCAGCCCGGCCGCCGTCGCCAGCGAGAAAACGTTGGGCAGCTTCGACTCACGGACGATGAAGTTGCTGACAATGCCGTGTTCCAGCGGAGCGACGCCGGTGTGGAGCGACTCGTAGTTGGGGCGCGACGTGGTCGGCAGGACCGCCCGGCTCGTGTAACGCGTCGCCGCCTGCTCCTCCACGAGATGCTCCAAAAAGCCCATACGGTCACGGGCGGGAGCGTCGCCAAGCCCGTCGCACAGAACCATCACAACCTTGCTGCTCATGGCGGGAATCTTAAGCCAGAAGCCAGGAGCCAGAAGCCCTGCCTCCGGCTACTCAGGTGTTACGTACGCGGCGGCGAGTCCGCCGTCGACGAGGAAGTCGGTTCCAGTCACGTATGAGGATTCGTCAGACGCAAGAAACAGGGCTGCCTTGGCCATCTCAGCGGCTTCACCAAAGCGACCCATTGGAACGTGAACCAGGCGCCGTTGTTTCTTCTCGTCGGTGTCCAGAAAGCTCATCAGCAGCTCCGTCCGCAGCGGCCCCGGGCACAGGGCGTTGACCCGAATGTTCTCGCGTGCGTGCACGATCGCCAGCTCTCGGGTCAGAGCGAGGACCGCTCCCTTGGATGCTGTGTAAGCGATCTGGGGTGTAGCTGCTCCCATGATGGCGACAAAGGAGGCGGTGTTGATGATCGATCCGCCCCCGGACTCGCGGATGGCAGGGATCTGATGCTTGCAGCCGAGGAAGACACCCTTGGCGTTGATATTCATGGTGAGATCCCAGATGTTTTCGTCGGTGGCGACTGCATCGCTGTCCTCGGAATGCATGATGCCGGCGTTGTTGAAGGCAACGTGCAGGGCGCCGAATCGACTGACTGTCGCCTCCACCATCTCGGCAACATTCGCAGGCTGCGAGACGTCGGCAGTGATGGCCACCGCCTCTCCCCCGGCCGCTTCGATGGCAGCAGCAGTCGCCACGTTGGCTTCCTCGGTGAGGTCGACACAAGCCACCTTGGCGCCTTCGGCTGCGAACAAGAGTGCCGACTCGCGGCCGATACCTGAGGCAGCTCCGGTGATCAGAGCCACCTTGTCTTCTAGATGGGGCACTGCCTAAATCCTCTCGAAGTAGCGGGCACGTTCCCAGTCGGTGACCGCCTTGGACGCGGCCTCGACCTCGACCTCGACAGCCCGGGCGTAGTGATCGACGACATCATCGCCGAGCGTCGAGCGGGCGAACTCACTTCGCCTGAGGTGAGCGACGGCCTCGGCCAGCGACCCTGCGACCTCGGGCAATTCAGTCGCCGAATACACGTCGCCGATGAACATCTCCGGCGGCTCGATCTGCTCCTCGATCCCAGTCAGACCTGCCGCCAACGAGGCGGCGAACGTCAGATAGGGATTGGTGTCGGCGCCGGGGATCCGGCACTCAATGCGGAGACTGTCGTCGTGTCCCACGACGCGGAAACCAGCAGTCCGGTTGTCTCGGGCCCAAGCGATCCTTGTCGGCGCCCACGACTCATCCTGGTAGCGCTTGTATGAGTTGACGGTGGGGGCGTAGAACGCCATAACGTCGTCGACGTACTTCATCCAGCCGCCGAGGAACCAGCGGAACTCGTTCGACACATTGAAGCCACCCATGTCGATGTCACCGACAAATGCATTGACACCGTCGCGCCACAAACTGAAATGAACATGGCATGAGCTGCCTGCCTCGTCGGTGTGCGGTTTCGCCATGAAGGTGACACTGCGTCCCTGAGCATCGGCCGTCTCCTTGAGGCACTGCTTGAGGACCACATGGCGGTCGGCCATCGTCATCATGTCCGTATAGCGAACATTCAGTTCGTGCTGGCCTCGTCCGAATTCACCCTTCGAGTTCTCGACTGGAACACCTGAATGGCGCAGGTGGCGCCGGGCGGCGCCCACGTAGGAGTCGACTCTGGCACCTTGAAGCAAGTGGTAGTCCTCTATGTACCAACCGCCGTGGCCGAGGCCGACATAGCCCTTCTCGTGTACCTCCCGGTACGAGTCGTTGTAGAGGAAGAATTCCAGCTCGCTGGCAGCCATCGCCTCATATCCGAGGGCCACAGCCCGCTCTTTCTGGCGTTGCAGGATGCTGCGCGGAGCCACCGAGACCGGCTCGTGAGTGTCGGTATCAACCACATCGCAGATCACGAGAGCCGAGCGAGGCAACCAGGCAGCTCTACGCAGGGTTGCCAGGTCCGGCACAAGGTGGAAGTCGCCATATCCCAACTCCCAGTTCGTGTACGAGTAGCCGGGAACCGGTTCCATCTCCATATCAACTGTGAGCAGATAGTCACAGCCGTGCGTGCCGCCTTCGGCCGCTACCTCGATGAAGAATCCGGCGTCGAATCGTTTGCCCATCATGCGGCCGTAGTGGTCGGTGAATCCAACGACCACCGTGTCGATCTCATCGGTCTCATACAAGACGCCGAGTTGATCGAGTGAGAGCATGCCTTCGAGTGTCATCGATCTCCTTGTCCCACGCATCAGGTCAGCGCCGCCACACTA
Organism: bacterium; assembly: GCA_024226255.1. Lineage (GTDB taxonomy): Bacteria > Actinomycetota > Acidimicrobiia > Spongiisociales > UBA5794 > JAHEJX01. The sequence continues at coordinate 5,283 of JAAELU010000536.1, forward strand.
GGCGGAGGGGGAAGCGCAGGGCGCGACCAGGAAGCGGTTTTGCGGCTGCGGCTGAGGGGCGTTGCTCACTGCAGGTGAGGACGCATTGGGGCCGATTGCAGCGACGGCGACCAATGGCACGAATTTCGGGGCGTTGCTTCGGTGGAGGTCGTTTGACGTGGTGTTGGATGCAGCGAAGGGAACCGATGTCCGGTTCAGCGGGGTGTTGTTTGGGCGTCTCCTCCCCCGTTGCACGCCGTCCTCGGCGGGCAACACCTGGGGGAGGTGCCGAGGCTTTGCGAGGCGGAGGGGGAAGCGAAAGGCGCGACCAGGAAGCGATTCGCGGCTGCGGCTGAGGCGCATTGGGGCCGATTGCAGCGACGGGACCAATGGCACGAATTTCGGGGCGTTGCTTCGGTGGAGGTCGTTTGACGTGGTGTTGGATGCAGCAAAGGGAACGATACCCGGTTCATCGGGGCGTTGTATGGACGTCTCCTCCCCCGTTGCACGCCGTCCTCGGCGGGCAACACCTGGGGGAGGTGCCGAGGCTTTGCGAGGCGGAGGGGGAAGCGGAAGGCGCGACCAGGAAGCGATTC
>JAAELU010000537.1 GCA_024226255.1 bacterium
AGTTCGATCATCTTAGGCCTTATACATTTTGTCAAACCATCGACGTTCCGGCGCGTCCCGTTTTTTCGAGTCTCCGCTACTGTGAATCACAACTCGACCGGGGGTAACCATGCGCAAACTCTTATACCTACTCGCCATTCTCTCACTCGTCGCCGCTGCATGCGGGGGTAGCGAGGACAGCGACGCCACTACGACAACCGCGTCGACGGGGTCAGCGACAACCGCCGCCGAGCAGAACGAGTCAACCGAAACTACCGCGGCAACCGAAACTACCGCGGCAACGGAAACGACGGTGGCGACGGAAACGACCGCGGCCACCGACGCGGAGGACACCACAACCACCACGGCGGGAGAGACCACTGTCGCCGATTCACCGCTGCTTGCCGCCATTGAGCAATCCAGCCAAGCCACATCCAGCCGGATGGAAGGATCGATGGTTGTGACCGGCTCGGAAGGCATGCCATCAGGGACCGAGTTCGCTATCGAGTTCAGCGGTGAGTTCGACAACGCCACCGGCAACAACTCCATGATCATGGATATGTCAGGGCTTGCCGACGCTGCCCCCGCAGGAGGTGAGATTCCCCCCGGCTTCGAGGACTTCTTCGGCGAGATGGAAATCCGCACCATCGGTGACATCTCCTACATGAAGTTCGGATTGCTCGCCATGCTGGGAGTCCCGACTGAGTGGGTGCGCATGCCCGCAGCCGATGCCGGTGCCGCAGCAGGGAATCTTGGAGCCAGCCCGACCAACCCGACCGAGATGATGAAGGCTTTCTCCGATGAGAATGCCCAGATAATCGATCTCGGTTCAGAGCAGGTCCGCGGCGTCAACACGACCCACTACCAAATAACAATGGACGTAGAAGCCATGATGGAGGATGCAAACGTAGACTCCTTCGAGGAACTGGAGAATCTGGGCCCGCTGCCTGCCAATGGCGAATTGCCGGTCGATTTCTGGATCGGCGATGACGGCAACGTGTACCGCATGGTGCTGGAATTCGTCGATGTTGATGTAGCCGATGCCGGATTCGAATCCATGAGAATGGTGTGGGAGATGTTTGACTACGGCGCCAACATCGAGATCGTCGCTCCGCCCGAGGAAGATGTGACCGATGGGGACGCCCTTGGCGGCTTCCTTACCGGCTGAGAACCAGTAACTCTGGCGAGGAAGACCCTCCCCCGGGAGGGTCTTCCTCGTATTGCCTCGGGTTTCCCTCAGAACGGATTGGCGAAGAACCTCGCCATGGGACGCTCCGTTAGAGTGGCGCCGTCGAGAGGAGGACAGTGTCGTCGATCTGTAGCGCCGAGTTCCTGGTCGAGCCATTCGAAGAGGGGCATCCCGGACCGCACGTGGTTGCAGCGGTCGATGCCGTCAAGGCCCTTGGCTTCGAGCCGATTGTTGGACCCTTTGGCACCACGATCGAAGGTGACCCACACCTGGTGATGGAAGCGGTCAAGAACCTTCTTGACGCGGCCACCGAAGCCGGTGCATCTCGTGTTTCGATCCAGGTCAATACCTGTCATGCCTGATCCCGCTAAGCAGCTCTTCACGGCTATCGGGCCATTGCTCGACGCAATCGGCGG
>JAAELU010000538.1 GCA_024226255.1 bacterium
CGAGGTACCGGCTTGGGCCATGATCTGGTGGCGTGTGAACGACACCATTTCCATTGCCATGTCGGTATCACGGATGCGGCTCTCAGAAGCCGACAGGTTTTCCTGTGCGACCTGAAGGTTCGCGATGGTGTGCTCCATGCGGTTCTGCGAGGCACCAAGGGTTGACCGGACTCCCGAGACGGAGGCGATTGCAGTGTCGAGGGTGGTGATCGCTGCGTCAGCGCCCGTAGTCACATCGATGGCCGAGACGTCGGTACTGAAGACATTGGCCGAAGTGAGTGTCAGGTCGGATGTGATCTCCATCCGGTTGGTTGCGCCGGCGTTTGCGCCGACATGGAAGGTGAGAGCGGTACCGCTGTAGTCCTGGAAGACGGTATTGCCGGCGAACGTCGAGCGGGCACCGATTGCGTCGATCTCTGCGAGGAGTTCGTCGATCTCAGCCTGCTGTGGTACGCCGTCAGAAGTCGCGGTGTTGGCCGCGTCGACTGCCAGTGTGCGCATGCGCTGAAGGATCGAG
>JAAELU010000539.1 GCA_024226255.1 bacterium
ATCGCCAACGGACAGACTGACCTGCGTGGCGTTATTGGCTTCCGTGATGGTGACTGAGGGCATAACTCCTCCGTACTCCAAAACTACCGTGTGATCCCCTTTTGTGTTCAGGCCTCTCCGGATCTCGCTCTCCCATATCTTGTGCCTGCCCTAGTCAGAACGCGAAATCTGTCATAAGCTGCCAGGTAGGCAAGCCGAGGTAGCCACTGTTGGTTCTCCAACGGTGGGGGCATGGGTCCGCAACGACGATGTCACCTTGAAGGGGGACCGAATGCGCCGCTACCTCGTTATCGCCAACCAAACTCTCGCGACCCATCAGCTTCGCCAGGAGCTACTGCTGCGTGCTGAGTCCGAACCGAGTTTGTTCCATTTCCTTGTTCCCAACACTGAAGACGAGGACTACTCGGTTGACTGGATCGAAAATGACGGAGCGGTCGAGCCGGGAAGAGCGGGGGCGGAGGCTCGCTTGAAGTTCGCCCTAACCAGCGTGCGGGCGGCCGGAGCCTCGGCGCTTGGTGCATTGGGTGATCCTGATCCGCTGCGCGCCGTCGAGTTGCAGATGCAGTGCAGCAACTACGACGAGATCATCGTTTCCCTGCTCCCGGAGAAGTCGTCCCGCTGGTTCACCGCTGACCTGCCCAACCGGATTTCACGCTCCGTTCAGGTGTCTGTGACCACGATCATCGCCAAAGACGGCTAGTCCGCCCAACCCTCTGCACTGGCTGGGCCACCGACTTCACCGGCAATACGCTCGCCGGATTGATCCGATGATCACCCGCTAGGGCCTCAGCCGCCGAGCGCCTCGGCTGGGATATCGATGGTGTCTGTGGTGCCGAGGCCGAACAGCTCGTAGACCGCGTGGAATTCGCCCTCCGCGTAGCGGGAGCCGGTTGCGATCACCTCGAGTTTGATCAGCTCCGGTGCCCAGCACGGTTCGATCCACACGGTGGCTTGGAGGGTGTCCGTATCGCGCGTGAGGCTTTCGCTGAGCGACTGCATGTCGCCGAGGTCCAGCTCGTAGACGTCGACCATGCGTCCGGCCACTTCGGCGTGGCCGACCGGTGTGAACCGATCGACGACGGCAGCCACCCGCAAGTCATCGACGAAGGCTCGGTACGTCAGGGGTTTGTAGAGCAAATTGTCGTCGGGCTGCCAGTCCTCACCCTCAGGACGCCAGTATTGGAAGCCACCATCGACCCAGAGGGTGTCGATGGTGACGTCGTTGGGGAACCCGACGGTGGTCAGCCACGCCCACGGATCGAGCGTCCGCAATTGCTCGATCGAAGCGATGGCAGCCCCGGCGTGGAGGAAGTCGTAGCGGCTGCGGTAGGCCCCGACCTCATCGATGAGCTGATTGCCGAAGTCCCGGCAGGTCTCGATGATGACGGCCACTTCGGGTCGCTCAATGGTGATGGGCGGCCGCACTCTCGATTCGGATTACCTGAGGTCGCTCCTGTTCATTGATGACTTCGATGGCGTTTTTGGGTCCGGTGGTGGCAATCCGGGCCACAAGTTTGCCGCCGCTATTGGACTCCGGCACTTCGAGTGGCTGTCGGGGCACTACATGGAACATCCGGACGCTCCTGGCGTGCCGGGCATGGAATACGTGGGTTAGGCCAAGAGACCGAGTCCGCTCGAGCCTGCCGCCATCCCCCCTCCTCCTATTCGTCCACAACTACTTCGCCCCACATGCCCTTGACGAAGTGAGGCGTGCCTCCGGCTACCTGAGGCCTGGCCTCCATTCCATGGGAGCTGCACCGCTTGTCGGAGGAGGGCCACCGGCGCGAATGCCCCAGTCCCAGCTGGACGGGCCAGAACCGCAGTCTCTCCTTGGTTAGCCGTTGATCCGGAACGTGCGGATGAAGTCTGCGGCGACCTCGGAGAGCGGTTCGCCGTCCGATACCCGGCGGTTGAGCTCGGTAATCCGGTTTTGGGACAGTGGGGCGAGGATGTCGTTGACGAGTTCGTCCCAAGCCTCGGGGGCTCGCTGGTGGAGGTCCGTTGGGATGTTCAGCGACACGTTGTATACGTAGAAAACACCGGGATCGACCACGACGGTTAGATCGTTGGCGTCGATGCGCCCGTCCGTCGTGAAGATCTCACCGAAGTCGCAGATGCCTTCGGCGACGGCGTCGTAGATGTCGGCAGCGTCGTCGAAGACGCGGAGCCGGTCAGCCGGCACCTCGAATCCCGTCGACTGCTCAAAAAGCACGAGACCGTCGGCTCGGGTGGGGAACTCCGGCTCGACGCAGACGTTGGTATCGGGGTTGTCCTCGAGGTAGTCGGCCATCCCCTCGAGATCAAAGGCCTCCACAGTGATGCGGGAGGCCCGGGTCTCTTCGGCGATGTCCGGTGCAACGGCGAACCCGTAGGTGTCGTTGAAGGATGACCGGCCGATCCATTCGATGGAGTTCCGCTCGCTATCGGCCTCGGCGACCAGCTCGGTCAGCTCCTCGCCCTCGGGGCTCGGCGCCTCGGGTTGGCCGAGGTGCTCCACCCAGCCGGTGCTGTTGTACTCCCAGTACGTGTCGATGTCCCCGCTGAGCAGCGCCGCCCGGGTGGTTGGCGTGTCGCCGGTATCGGTTGCGTCCACGACGTTGGCGCCCCTGGCGGCCAGCGCCTGGATCAGGATCTCGCTCAACACGTACTGCTCGGTGAAGTTCTTCGACCCCACCGTCACATCGATCCCTGCGAACGCGTCTTCGTCGAAGTCGCCGCCGGTGTCACCGCCGCCACACGAGGCGGCGATGAGGGCGAGGCCCATCACGATCGGCGTGAGACGACGCATCATGACTTCACGTCCTTCTTACGCGGTCTACCTCCAACAAGCAGCCCGGCGGCTTCGAGAGCCTTCAGCTCGTTGCCGAAGGCCTTCCTCATGCTGTAGATGGCAACCATGATGACGATTGCAAACACGATGCCGCTGGCGACCGCGGCCGATTGCAGCGCCAGCAGACCGCCCCCGAGCAGCAGGATGGCGGCAACCGCTCCCTCCATGACCGCCCAGAAGATTCGCTGCGGCACCGGGGACTCGAGTTTGCCGCCGGATGTGAGGTGATCCACGACCAACGAACCGGAGTCGGAGGATGTGACGAAGAACGACATCACAAGGATCACCCCCGCAAACGATGTCACCGCCGTCAACGGGAACGCCTGCAGCAGGTCGAACAGCGCCGTGGCAACGTTCTCGTTGACGGCCGACACGACGTCGCGGGCCCCGTCGATCTGCACCTTGAGCGCAGACCCACCGAACGTTGACATCCACGCCAGCGACAGCGCAGTCGGCACGAGGACCACGCCTATGACAAACTCGCGGATCGTGCGTCCCTTGGACACTCGGGCGATGAACATCCCAACGAATGGGGCCCATGAGATCCACCAGCCCCAGTAGAAGACGGTCCATCCGCTCTGCCACGAGCCACCGGAGAGCGATTCCGTCCAGGTCGACAGACTCGCCAGGTTCTGCAGGTAGCTCCCGGAGCTCTCGATCATGGTTCCGACGATGAAGACGGTCGGGCCCACGATGAGCACGAACAAGAAGAAGATGCCGGCCAGACCGAGGTTGATTTGGCTGAGCCGCTTGACGCCACCGTCCAACCCGGCGACCACCGACAGCGTTGCCAGCCCGGTGATCCCAGCGATGAGGACGATTTGGAATGCAGTTGTGTCCGGGGTTCCGAAGAGGAAGTCGAGGCCGGCCGAAACTTGTTTCACCCCAAACCCGAGCGAAGAAGCCAATCCGAAGAGGGTTGCGATCACGGCAATGGCGTCGATGGCGTTTCCCCAGAAGCCGTAGATGCGCTCCTTCAGGATCGGATAGAACACCGACCGCATGGTCAGCGGCAGCCCTCTGTTGAAGGTGAAGAACGCCAGAGCCAGGCTCACCAAAGCGTAGATCGCCCATGGGTGAAGGCCCCAGTGGAAGAACGTTGTCACCATGGCGGCGTCGGCGGCCTGGGGAGTGAGGCCTTCGGCGTTGAAGAACGGAGCAGGGCTCTGGTAATGGAAGATCGGTTCGGCGACGCTCCAGAACATCAATCCGATGCCCATGCCGGCACTGATCAACATCGCGTACCAGGCGAACGAAGTGAATTCGGGTTTCGCTTCGGGCCCTCCCAGTCGGATCTGGCCGAATCGGCTGAACCCGAAGAACACGATGGTCACGAGGAAGACGTTGGCGGCGAGGATGTAGAACCACCCGAAGTTGTCGCCGATGAAGACGAGCGCATCTGCGAAGAAGCCTTCCGCGGACTCCCGGTAGATCAGTGTCAGCGCCAGGAATACGGTGAGGAAGCCTGCCGACCACATCGTGACCTGGGGATGTAGATCAAAACCCCACTTGACGACGTTCGTGTCGCCCGGCTTGCGGTCCGCAATCTCCTCGTAGAACACCATGCCGGGGTCGACCTGGAGCCCCTCGAACTCGTCGCGCTCTTCGACCGCCCGATGGCGCTCCTCCCGCTCGAGTCGCTCCTCCGCTTCGACAGCGCGGATGATCTCCGAACGGTCGGGATCTGGCGGGTTAGACATAACGGTTCCCTCCCAAGTTCCGTGTCCACAGGCGTCGGCTGTCGAGGACGCTACCCGATTGGGGGACGCGATGCCCGCCCCGACTTAGGCTGTTGTCGTGATCGAGTACAAGGGATGGCCACCGGACCTGACGGGATTGGATCCGGGATCGATTGGGTCGCGGAATCTGAACCTCTTCACGAGCGACTTCATGTTTCCGGTGGCAACGATCTCAGAGAGTGACCTGCAGCACAACATTGAGACTATGGCGAGCTTCTGCGCCGACAACGGTCTGTCGTTGGCGCCTCACGGGAAGACCTCGATGTCTCCCGAGGTCACTGAACGCCAGCTCGATGCCGGTGCCTGGGGCATCACC
>JAAELU010000540.1 GCA_024226255.1 bacterium
CTGCAGGCGAGCAACCGAGGGGTCGACAGTTCCATTTGGTCCGCATCTAGTCCGCGGGAGGATGAGAAACGACCATGAACGGTGCGAATCAGTGAGAGGTAGGAACCCAGGGGCACAAGGGATTCCACCGAATCGTCAACGTGGCTCGAACCCCCTGATTCTGGCTACGGATCAGAGGGTTGGGAGTTCGAGTCTCTCCGGGCGTTCTTTGAGACCCCTTGTTCCACAAGGGGTCTCATTCATCCGTAGAAGCTACTTGACACGACGCCAGCGTCGATGCAGGGCATTGCTCAGATACTCTCCAGGGGAGACTCGGTGGCCAGGCCGAATCCGGCGCGACTGTGATGGTCGGCTACAGCTAACTAGTCACAGTCCTGAACGGACAATGACGCTCCGATTCTGACTGCAAGATGCCGACATAGAAAGAGTGAAGTACGAGTGCCAAGAGTGTCGGAGCCTTTCTAGCGTCGTTGTTGATGACCGCTACTTCTGCTCGACGTGTGCCTGTCGGATGCGATTCGAGGAACGGCGCCCTGTGGCAGTTTACGAGAAGCCGACAGTGACAATGAGTAGCGGCGTCCACGAACTTGGACGCTCTGAGTGGTTGCTCGGGAGGCCCGAGCGGCCACTGCTTGGGTGGGACCGAGGATGAAGGCTCGCGGTGCAAGGGTGAAGAGCAGGCAGGTCCACAACGGCGAAGGCCGAGGCACCCGCGGTAGCCGTCGTGTCGACAGGATTCGACGAGCGCAGCGACGATCTTCAAAACGTTCTCAAATCTGACACCGCCGGGCCCTCTATCTTGGTGACATCTTCTTTCCAGGGTTAGTGCCCTGCCAATGAATCCCTGACCATCAACCCCAAGGTATGTTTCGTGGCCGCCCCGCCCGAAGGGGCTGTGGAAGGCTGATCCGGCGGGGCAGCCACACCACGGGCGGGATTCGACCAAGCGCGACACCCGCCCGATGTCGACACCCCGGGATCGGCTGAGTTGCACCACAGGGCCATGTCGACATGGGGAAACGTTGGATCGTCGACGCCTCGCGATTACCGACGGATGCTGACTCGGGTTTCCGCGCGCCGAGGTAGATACGGCTGGTGTTGAGCGCTCCGTGAGTACGCGTTGAGTCGCTTCGGTCACGCTCAGGCCAGGACTTGGAACGATGGACCGAGTCCGTACGGAGCCGAATCGGAGAGAGGAATCGAAATGAGGAGAAAAGCCGCTGACGCTGCTAGCTGTTGTTGTCGCTATGTCAGCTGTGACCGTGGCACCGGCAAACGCTTCCATGCACAGGTCGCTGCGAGGAAACGTCGATCTTGACTTCAACCTTGGCCTCGTCCTCGGTGAAGGAGCCGCACAGAACGTATCTTGGTTCGGGACCGTCGAGTTCCGCGGCGGCACTTATGACATCGCCTACTACCCCACGGCTCCGCTGGTGGAGCACGGGAACTGGATCTACTTCGAGGACAGGTACGAGATCTACGACTCGTTGACCTACGAGTACGAGAACGGCATCCTCACGGAATTCAGTCCGGGCACCGTTGTACTTGAGGCATCCGAGAGAGGATGGGGGACGCCTTGGGGAACTGCGTTCGCGTTCGGCAAAGTCGTGGCGTTCGATGCAGACGTCGATCCTCATGACCTGCTGGCCAGAGTCCAGGTAGGAGACCGCACGTTCTGGCGGGGCCGCTACCTCGACGAGACGCAGTTGGAATTCGCAGGTCGGTTCCGAATCTTCCCAACCGCGCGGTGACGATCGACCCAAGGGGGCGGGCTCTAGAGGAGTCCGCCCCCTTGCCGCGTGTGGAGGCCGTCAGCCCGCTCGGTCTGCGTGCAACCACTCTCGACGAGACCGCCGACCACGAAGCCTTGGCTGACGGCGATGTCGTTGCAGAGGCAGTCGACGTCCTAGCGACGATCTACGGCTAGCCGCAGCGAGGTCGCCGCAACGTGCGTCGCGGCAATGTGCAACCCGACTGCACTCCAAGTCCCTTCTCCCCGTGTCGGTCGAAGAGGCGAGCAGTCTGGGCGGCGTCCGGCCTGATTCCAGCAACAGCCGCTCACGGTTACGGCGCCGGGAATCATGTGCCAGTCGGGAAGCCCTGCTCGGCCATGGGCAGCGGTGCCCTAAACCAGATCGGCATATGGTCGCTGACGTTGTGCTCGTAGCGCTTGACGAGTTCCGCGCGCTCGGTGCGCCCCATCTCCGAATACGGGACGCCCTCGAGCGCTTGGCAAAAAAGATCCGTGAAATTGAAGACCCCGTAGTCGGGGCCTGTTGCCAAGGCGCCCCATGCATGCTCGGTACGGTGTGCTGCATCAGGCGTGGTCTCGATGTATCGGCGCAAGCGGCTGTCGCGTGAGAACAGTCCGATCTGGTCGTACGTCTGGGTGAGGCGGATGTTTGTGCGGAACAATTCGTTTGGCGTGTGATTCTGCTTTGGACGGGGGTGGCCGACGATGAATGGGAAGCTGACAAAGACCTGCCTCCCTCCATCGGTATCGAAACCGCCGAGCTGCTCAAACCGCTTCTGGATCCGTCCCAGGTCCAACCGCGGGTTGTCGAAGTTGAAGTTCAGGTCGCCAAGCAGCAGCACGTTCTCGGCGTCATCTGAGCGCACTTTGCCCAATATCCACTCGATCAGCGCGGCGGCCTCGTTCTGCCGATCCACTTCACGACCGAAGTGAAGGTGAGCATTCACGGCCAGGAACTCAAACTGCTCGGCGCCGGCCTGCGCTCGCACGACGAAGCTCGCAGCAAACGGCGCTCGGATGAACTGAACGAAACGATCGACCTCCGCCTGGAAGCTGGGTAGGCGCCGCGGCGGGCGCTTGTCCTCGGCTATGGCAGCCGCCACTTTGTCCGTGAACTCCCGCCACTTCTTGGCGGTGGGGTCGCTTTCCATGACCTCGAAGAACTCTCCGTGGTACTCGGCAAGCGTCTTGAGCACCCTTGTTCTGCTTGTTGATACCTCGGCAACCATGTCGCCTCGGCGCACAACCCTGCGGTTATAGAGGTAGGCCAATCGCTCCTCGTTGCCACGCTCACCGGGAAATCTGCCAACCACGTCCGACACGATCAGCCCATACTCGTCACCGAGCAGCTCCCGCAGACGCCGGATTCCTGTCATGTCATTCATGACTTCCTGAACGGCAATCACATCGAAGTGCTGGCACACGTCGGCTAGGAATCGCATGGTCCGATCGTCACGGCCATCACTGCCGCTGCTACCCGTCTGCAACTTGCCGAGCTTCCGAATATTGAACGACGCGACTACCAATGATCCGTACACACGCTCGGGTAGTCCGAAGCCGATCGGGTCCTTATCAAGCGTCTTGCGGATCTTGCTCCACTCGCTGGCCGTGAACTCGGCGGCTGCCATTGCGGTCGCTCCACTCTTGTTCGTCTCACCCTCGTCGAAGGGTATCCCATCCGTCACTTCGGGCCGGGCAGTCATTTCGTGTGCTGGATCTATATGATTTGTGAGGAGCCGGATTCAGACACGAAGGCAGTCATATCGGCTCGGGGAGGATCGGCCCGTGGCGGACACCGAATCGCAGGTGGGTTCGAACGAGACTTCTTCCGCAAAGGCCTGGACCGCGCTGGCGAAGCCGGCGATTTGGGTTGGGGCGGGCCTGTTCCTCGTCATTCTCGTTGTGTGGCTGACTACTTGGGGTGTGCTGTCAGTCATCGTGGGCGATCAGCCCAGCACGCTCGAGCGTGTCCTCGGCAGCTATCTGGCCGCCTTTATCGGCGTCATTGGTCTGGTAGCGGTCTCCATGATCTTCATGGTTGTGAAGCAACGCGTCATCTACGGCGACGCCGCACTCGCAGTCCCTCTTCTCAGGGCCCGGCAGACTTCGACTGCACCGGCTGCGACCAAGTGGACATTCACATGGGCGGCACTTGTGCTTCTGGTCACCCTCATTGCCGTACCGGCGGCAATGGTCTTCGCGGTCGAGTCACTCGGCAAGAACGACTTCGATCCTGTCGTGCTGCTGCCGATAGCGCTCATCGTCGGCTTGGTCGGACTGATTACTGCGCTGAGCGCCCTGGTCGCAGTCTTCGTGCGAGCTGGCGTTACCAACAAGGACGCCGCGCTCGGGTTCCCTCGTGGATCTGTGCGGGCGCTGATCGCTCTGCTGCTCATCCTGATGTTCGCCATCCTGGCGGTGTTCCTGTATTCGTCGGTGCGGGAAGGTGAAACGCTCGAGAGCGTGACACGCGTTGACTACCAGCGGCTACTGGCCGAGGACAGAGTTGTCAGCTCCAGAATTGTGTTCGACAACGCAGAGGACGACCTGCTCGACAAATTCAACGTCACAATCTCGTCCGACCCCCAGTCCACTGACATTGCCAAACAGCTCTTGACCACGCTGAGCACGCTCGTAGTCGCCTTGGCCGCTTTCTACTTTGGCAACCGAGCGGTCGAAACTGCTCGTGATGCTGTCCCGGACTCGGGCCCTGCGTTTGCGCTATCACCGGATCCGGGGGAGGGGCCCGTACGGGGTTCGGTGGGTGGGCCCATACCGATAACGGCAGAGCCCGGCGATGGAGTGACTGCCAAAGTCACGGATGCGCGAGATCCGAGCGCCGTCGGAACCGGCACTCTCACCGAGGAAGGCGAGGGTCGCTTTGTCTATGTGCCCGAGCGCCCGGGGCGATTCGTGATTGCGCTGTCCCGGCGTGGCACGACCAGACGTCTCACCGCCGCTGTGGGCGTCGACGTACTGACGCCAACGAGCCCGGCGCGGGTCGGCGTAGACCAGCCGCTGAAGATCGAGGCTGACCCCGTTGTCGGCCTTGCGTGCAGCCAGCCCACCGATCCGGACGGCCAAGCCGCGGAGGCCGCCACAATCACGGCGGCGGGCCCCGGACAATTTGTGTTCACCAGCTCGGCGCCAGGAACATTCCTCGTGAGCCTGACTGCCCCGTCGGCTACAGATGCGGCTGTCGAAATCGAGGTGGCGGGACCAACGGTCGAGCTGCAGGGTGTCCAGGGCGATGCAGCTCAGACATCCGAAGAAGCGCTCGCCGTTCCGCTCAACGAGAACTCGGTCGTGGCCGTTTCTCCTGTACCTGATCTTGCTGTGGCTGTAACGAATGCGGCAGGTGCTGAATCGGAAGCCGTGAGCGTCATGGACCTGCCCGGGGAACCCGGGAGCTTCACGATTCTACCGAAGGAGCCCGGCAAGTTCCGGCTTGTCTTCAGCGCTCCGGGATCTCCCGACGCCGTACTGCGCCTCGAGGTCAGCCCCAAACCTGCCGGCTTCGAGGGTAGCTACATCGTGCGCGCCGGGGATTCCCTGTCCAAGATCGCGGCGAAGTACGAGACGACCGTGGACCTCTTGTTGGAGAACAACCCCGGTATTGCAAATCGGGATCGGATAGACGTCGGGCAGAAGCTCGATGTGCCGCTCGTTGGCACTGCAGAATCGATTCAGCCGCTCGTCGATGTCGATGTCGCCGAGCTGGGGGGCAAGCCGCTCTGGATGGCGTTTGCTGAGCGGGAAGAGGAAACAGGCATAAGGGACATCAGAGGGCCTAAGAGCAACCCCCGTGTTCTGGAATACCACGCCACGACCACAGGCCGATTCACCCAGGACGACATTCCCTGGTGTTCATCCTTCGTCAATTGGTGCATCGAGCAAGCCGGTATCAAAGGCACCGGCAGCGCAGCAGCACGCTCATGGCTCAGTTGGAATGGGGGCGAGCGCCTGTCGGAACCGGTTCCCGGATGCATCACAGTGTTTGCGAGACCGCCTAATCCCAGCCATGGCCACGTAGCGTTCTTCGTCGAGAAACCAGGATCGGAGAGCGTCACCGTGCTCGGCGGAAATCAGGGAGATGAGGTCAACCGCAGGACACGAAAGGCGGCCGGAAACACCGGCGTGCTGGCATATATCTGGCCGAAGCATGAACCGATCGCCGAGATCGCCGAAGTCGCCGAGATCAGCCCCGGGGAGGACTGGGCCGAGGTCTCTCTTGAGGAGCGCAGCCGGCTCGCGATGGAGCTACTCACAAAGACCCACAACTATTCGGTCGCAGCAGGTGCGGGCATCGTTGGGAATCTCGTGAAGGAATCCGGAGTGATGCCCAACCGTCTCGAGACGAGTAATTCGAGCACTCCAATGAGGGCAAGGGGCTTCACGGGCGACAAGACCCGCATCTGGTCTCCCGAGGAGATCAGGGATCGGGATGAGAGCGCCAAGAGGGGCCCGGCGCGTCCAGGCGTTGGACTTGCTCAGTGGACGTCGGCGGGGCGGAGGAAGCGTTTGTTCGAGTCCGAATTGGGAGTCGACATCCTCTACAGCATGGAGGGACAGGTGGCGTACCTCGTGCACGAGTTGGGGCAACCTCAGTACAGCGAGCTCGAGAAGGTGTTGAGGCGCGCCAAAGTGACCTATGAACAGGCGTCTGACGAATTCCTCTACCGCTTCGAGAAGCCGGCCTCGGTATTGACCCCGGACAAGAGCGACTTCCTGCCACGGACGGCGCCGTCCGCAAAGAAGGCACTCGAGGAGCGACGCAAGTTCGCCGAGACGGCCCACGACGAATACGTGGATTCCGAAAGAGTCGACTAGCCAACGCTCATGCGGCAACGCTTTGGCCTTAGAACTCGAAAGATCCTGCGTCGCAGCCCAATCCGAGCGGTCGCTCGACGCCACGTTGATCATTCCAGACGCGGCATTCCGAGACCGGCACCAGATCGATGGCAGGGGAGCTCGCCAATAACGAGTGCGTCGCTGTCGGCCCGCCATTGTCACGAAGCGGGCCGAGTCTTGCGTCAGCAACGTCGAGCAGATCCGTTGCACTCCAAATGAAGTCGCAGCAGCCTCCGTAGACGTTGTAGCCGCTGGTCATCGAGACACTGCCCGACACATCGACATCCGGCTGCCCGTTCATGGCGTTGCCCGCAACAACCGATCCGAATATGGCGAGCAGTCCGCCGCCCGTTGCGGAGAGGCCGCCTGCCCTCCGGCCGCCGCTGTTGTTGGTGATCGTTACGTGCTCCAGGGTGGTGTGCGGGGCTTGGTCCATGCCGGTATTGGAGGCAGCCAGTCCGCCTCCACGTCGCCGACTCTCGTTTCCAGACAGCGTGCTGTTGATCACCTCGAGCACCCCACTGTTGTGGATGCCCCCACCGTGGCCGCTTGAAACGTTCCTGGTGACGGTCACACCATCGAGCCGCATCTCGGCCTCGTTGAGGATGGCGCCACCGTGGACGGGCCCCGAGGGCCCTTGTGCTCTGTTGTTGCGGAACGTCGTGTCGACCACCTCGACGGCAGCGGAGGCGGTGGCGTAGAACGCGCCGCCTCCCTCCAGCGCATCATGGTTGCGGACGAATCGGCTGCCGACGATCAAGGCCGTGCCGCAGGCCATGTAGACGCCTCCGTTGGGCTCATTGTCCCTGACGTTGACATCGCGCATCACCAGTCTGGTCTCTGTCCGTCCACAGCCGATCCAGGCAGCGGCGTGATTGTTGGCGATGGTGGTCGTAGCGACCCTTGCGGTGCCCCGCAGCGAGATTCCCGAGCGGTGGTTCTGTGAGATCGTGCTGTTCTTGACGATGAGAGCACCGGCAACCTCGACCCCGTGGTGCGTGTTCCTCTTGACCTTCGACTTGCGGATCTCGACCTCTACAAACGGCACCAGGGCTCCGGGGTCCTCGGCGATGATGCCGCTCCCGGTGTTGTCCCTCACGCGTACCCACTTGACGTCGAGCGCTGTGCCCGCCGAGGCGTGAATCCCTCCACCTTGGTTGCCGTCGATATCCGAGTGACGGAAGGTTGCCGTCGGGCCGACCTCGAGATTGCCTCTTGCGTCCGACTGGTTGACGCTGCCCAACGCGACGCCCCCACCCTGCTCGCTTGCCGTGTTGAGTGAAACCGAGCTGTCGTGGACCTCGATGGTTCCCAGGAGGGCATGAACTCCGCCACCCCGCGTCGCCGAATTGTCCTGCACGGCGGAGTCCCTCACGATCGTTTGGCCGCCGGCAGTGAAGATTGCGCCGCCCGTGGCCGAAGCCTCATTGTCGACCAGCGTGCTGCGTTTCACCTTCACGGTGGCCCCAACGTCGTTGCTGATTGCTCCTCCGACGGCAGCCGTGTTACCCACCAGGTCGACCCCTCTGATGGCGACGAAGCCGTACCAATTGTGGACGGCTCCTCCGGACCTCGTTGCTTGGTTCCCAACGACTCCTCGAGATAGTGCCGCGTCGGCAGCCACTCGCGACCTGCGCACCGTCACGGAGCCGCCCGAATTGGCCACCCCGCCTCCACTTGTTGCAGCGTTACCGCTGATCCTCGAGTGGTCGGCATCGATCGATCCGAGCCAACCGTTGTAGA
>JAAELU010000541.1 GCA_024226255.1 bacterium
AAGCCCGCGACCCTCGGTCCGCTACAAGACCGGGGTATCGCGGCCGAAGCCGCGGATCCCAACACAAGCTCTCCGCCGAGCCCGTCTACTCCGGCGGCGCGCCTACAGGACCGGGGTATCGCGGCCCATGTCAGAGAACAGGGTGAATTCGGGCAGGAAGGTCATGTCGATGCGGCCTGTGGCGCCCTGGCGATGTTTGGCGACGGCGATCTCGGCGATCCCCTTCGTCTCCTGCGCTTCTGGGTGGTAGTACTCGTTGCGGTAGATGAACATGACGACGTCGGCGTCCTGCTCCAACGAACCCGATTCACGAAGGTCGGAGAGGCGGGGACGCTTATCTTCACGCTGCTCCATGGAGCGGTTGAGCTGCGAGAGGGCGATGACCGGCACTTCCAACTCACGCGCCAGGTTCTTGAGGCTGCGACTGATGGCGGCAATCTCCTGCTGGCGATTCTCCTGACCGGAGCCCTGCATTAGCTGCAAGTAGTCGACAACAACCAAAGACAGCCCGGGACGTCGGGCCATCCGGCGGCACTTGGCACGAATCTCGGTAACGGTCAGACCGGGCGAGTCGTCCACGAAGATCGGCTTCTTGTAGAGAATGCTGGCGGCATTGGAGAGCTTCGTGAAGTCGGTCTCTCCAAGCTGACCGCTGCGGAGTCGTTGTGAGTCGATGCGACCCGAGGCACATAACATTCTGGACACGACTTCCTCGCGGCTCATCTCCAGCGTGAATATGGCGACCGGATGATCGTCGATCGCCGCATTCTGCGCGATGTTGAGGGCGAGCGCACTGTTGTGCACGATCAGATCGTTGGCGACAAAGTTGTGCGGTCCGGCCACCTCGATGTCGTAGGTCTGCTGCAGCTCATCGGACTCGATCGAAACGATCGGGTCCCAGACCACATCCCCTGTTGCTAGCTGCCGAAGAACCTCGCTGTCGAGTGCCTGAGCCAGCTCCGATAGCAAGCGACGGGACAGGCGCCGTGTCCTGACGTGCCAGTTGTGGTTGCGAGGGTGCCCCGTGGCCGTCGACACGTCAGCCCAGGAACGCGGACCCTTGGCCTCGAGAACCAGATCCCAGACTTCCAGCGGAAGCAGGCTGTTGGCAGACTGCACAACGGTGCGACCGACAGCGTGGGCAACGACTCGTTGGACATCGTTCTCCTTGGAGAAGATTCCAATCTCGGAAGCAAACAACTCGACTGACTCAGGATCCTGGAGTGAGACATCCCAGGCCTTTCGAGTGGTGTCTTTGTATTTGACCGATCGTTGGCGCAGCTTGGCGCTGATCCCAAAGCGGAGCAGCAAGTGTTGGACACCACGTGCCAGCCGCTCCGAGACGCTGCAGTATTCGATCCGGTAGATGTTGTCCCGGGTCCATGCCGAACCGTCGGCGGCGTACAGCCTCGACAGAAAGAGGGCGACCTGCGAGCGCGGCAACCTGTAGATCATGTCCGGAATGGATTTGCTGTGTGCATCACAACCCATCAACCCGAGGTCGCTCAACATCGAGGTGAACTGATTCTCAGGCCCCACATAACCGAGCCGTTGCGCCGCAGCTTTCACTCGCTGCGTTGTCGACTCTGCAAAGCGCGGGTCATCGCGGAGGCAAAGACTGACCGTCGCCCCACTCACGCCGGCTTCTGCGGCGATATCAGCCTGACTGACTCGGATACCGCCATTGAGCGTGAACGTCGTAGCTGCACCGTTGTCGTACTCCGAGACCCCCAAGCCAAGTTCGGCCGCCCACCGCCTGATATCGGCAGCAATCGCCGGGTTGGCGTTGGTGATTCGGGGCGATGCTCCGCGGAACGAACCGTCGCCGAGCATGTAGCCGAGCAGGGCGACGACCCCGGGTTCTTGGGCGTCTGAACCAAAGACATCGATTTGGCGTGGAGCCGCGATCGTGTCCCCGACGGCCAGGTCTCTCACTTCACGCCAACCGCCGAGCACCCGCAGCGGGTGGTTAGCGGTGGCAACGATCTGACGCCCGAGCCTGGTGGTCACACGATATGTCTGTTTGATTCCGTTGTCGAAGTAGGACGTGGGAATGGACGTTTGCAGCGACATGTCGTCATGCAAGCTGAGGACATGGTGAGTGCCGTGCAGCTCCTGGCGTTCGACCATCTCGCCGATGGTGGTCATAGACCCGGTCTTGCTATCAACGATCTCTGTTGTGCCGACCAGGCATTTCCCCATGCCGGGGCGTGCGGCGACGATCAGCAGGTTTGACGGGTGTAGGCCGGCCAGTTTGCGATCGAGGTCGCGGAATCCAGTCGGCAGTCCGGTAACTTCACCGCCTCGCCGATTGAGCTCCTCTGCCTTCTCGATGGCAGGACCGAGCAACGGGTCAATGGGGGCGAGGCCTTCTCCAATGCGCCGTTCTGAGACGGCAAAAACAGATTGTTCGGCCCGGTCGAGAACCGTGGCGATGTCATCATCCATGCGGCCGGCGAGCTGGGTCACGTCGCCACCGACGCGCTGCAACCGACGTCGCAGCGCATGCTCCTCGACGATGCCGGCGTAGTGCTCGATGTTCGAAGCAGTAGGTACCGCAGCGAGCAACTGCGCTAGGTAGCCGGGACCGCCGGACTGGTCGAGCGCATCGAGGCGGCGCAGGGCGTCGGAGACTGTGACCGCATCGATCGGCTGGTTCGTATCGAAGAGCGCGGTGATGGCCTCAAAGATCGATTGATGAGCCGGGATATAGAAGTCATCCGGATGGAGCTTCTCGAGGGCTACGTTCGCCGCCTCGGAGGACAGAAGAACTGCACCGAGAACCGACTCCTCTGCCTCGACGCTGTGCGGAGGGGCAGTCAGACCGGAGGTGCGTGTTTCAAAGACGGCTGTCATCGGCGAACGCTCCAGATGAGGGACGCCGCCATCGGCGGGCCGTCAACGTGGAACCAGCCCAGCCAAAGCTCGGCCTCCGGCGCGTCATCACTTTCGGAGGCAGCGTACGCAGCCTCCGTCCTCACAGCGGTCATTCCACTCCTATGCCGTCGGTCCCGGTCGGGGTTACGGGACCGTGGTCCAATTCTTACTATTCGGTGTGACAGATTCCGCGTCGGAACACGGGCGCCGTCGACGCGGCTCTGAACCGCGTGGGAAGTTGTGGGGAAGAAAGTCGCCTCCACCCGACGACCTGCAGCAACCTAGAGCGCCTGACCCGCCGATGAAAAGCTCACGCCCTGGATTGTTTTCGCGGAGCGGCAATAGATTTCGCGAAGCCGGGAATTCGGGCGGGATAGGTTCCGTACTCGTTTCTGTCGTACACAGGATGTACCTTGGCGAAAGTTGAGGAGAGGCCCATACCGACTTGGCCAGTCGGCGGTACCTCTCCCGCACAGCCAGTCGATATCCGCAGCCAGTCGATATCCGCACAGCCAGTCGATATCCGCACAGCCAGTCGATATCGCGGCCGGTTCCTCCCGCCGCTGCGCATATCTCTGGCTCGGTCCACATTCTCACTATTCGGTATGACAGATTCCGCTTCGAACACGGGTCGCCTCGACACGTTTTTGAACCGCGTGGGAAGGAAGGTCGGCTCCGCCCGACGATCTGCAACACCTAGAGCGCCTCATAGCGCTCGCCAGCCCGTAGGCTTGCGCCGATGCGACGGACACCCACATTCCTCTTCGCAGGACTGCTCCTGATCGCGGCCGCCTGTTCGAGTCAGTTACCCGATCTCGAAGGGTCAGGGACTGAGCTGCCGAACGAGCCGGTGGATCGGGCCGGCAGCAGCACAACGTTTGCCGCCACCACAACCTCCGAGGTTCTCGTGTTTGTGCCGGAGGAGCTCCGGGCTCTGCAGACAAGGCCAATCAGCATTATCGACGGCGACATCACCTATGTCCTCACGGTTGCGGTCGCTGACACTGGTGAGGCACGTACCCAGGGCCTGATGAATGTTGCCGACCTTGGCGATCTCGACGGCATGCTCTTCGTGTGGGATGAACCCACTACGACAACCTTCTGGAAGAAGGACACGATCCTTCCGCTCGACATTGCCTTCTTCGACGGGAACTTCGCCCTCGTAGACAGCTTTTTGATGGTGCCATGCACCGAGGATTCGTGTCCCCACTACCAGGCAGCCGGACCGTTCTCGTACGCGATCGAAGTTCCCGGCACCGGATTCGCCGCCCTTACCCCGGCCGCCAGCCTGGTTCTGGAGCAGTAGCGAGTTTCCGTACAACTGCGGGCACTGTTACGCTGCCGTCCGCTCGAAGAACCCCTGCTCCCGGAGAGTCCGGGGGCCTCTCGCTTCGGTGAGTGTCCAGAGGAGGTGATGTACTTTGCGTACCTATGAGCTGATGATGATTCATCGGCCTGAAATGACCGAGCCCGACGTTCGTACCCAAATCGGCGAACTCGAGGCAGCGATCGCCGAGTCCGGCCAGGTCAAAGACACCGATTTCTGGGGAAAGCGCCGCTTTGCCTATGAGATCAACCACATCAACGAGGGCTACTACTCCGTAGTCCAGTTCCTTGGTGAACCAGCGCTCGTGGCCACCCTCGACCGCGCTCTGACGCTTGCCGACAACGTCGTTCGCCACAAGATCCTTCGAATCGAAGAGAAGAAGCCGGCTTGAGCTTCCTGTCACGGCCTATCGCCACAATGCAAATGGCACGGTGCGAATCGGCAAAGTGCAGATCCCGTTTCGAAGAACTGCTTGAGAGAGAAGAGGCAGCATGAGTAACAACAGTGTGACCCTGGTGGGCAACCTCGTCGAGGATCCCGAACTTCGCTTCACCCCGTCTGGCGTGGCGATGGCAAAGGTGCGCTTCGCAGTGAACCGCCGCTACCAAGATCGCAACAACGAATGGCAGGAAGAGACCAGCTTCTTTGGAGGCACCTGCTGGCGCGACATGGCCGAAAACGTCGCTGAGTCGCTGCAGAAAGGCATGCGGATCATCGTGACCGGTCGCCTCGAGCAGCGCTCCTGGGAGACCCAGGAGGGCGACAAGCGCTCAATCATCGAAGTCCGAATCGACGATCTCGGTCCGTCAGTGCGTTGGGCTACGGCCAGCGTCACCAGAACACCGCGCAGCGGTGGCGGCGGCGATTGGACCCCACCGGCCACCCCGCCGAGCCCGGTCGCTCGCAACGACTTCGGGCCCGAAGAAGCACCTTTCTAGGAATTCCAGGAGGACACAGACATGGCACAAGCAAGGAGAAAGCGGCGTCGGCCCCAAATCGACACCCGCAGGAAGAAGATCGATTGCTCGTTCTGTAAGGACGGCAAGAGCGTGGATTACAAGGACATCACGATGCTGCGGAAGTTCGTTTCCGAGCGCGGCAAGATCCGGTCGAGCCGAGTCACTCGTCTCTGTGGAGTCTGTCAGCGGCAGGTGTCGGTTGCCGTCAAGAACGCACGAGAAATGGCGTTGCTGCCCTACATCTCGGTTTCGCGCGGCAAGTCATGAGGATTCTGCTCACCAAGGATGTTCCTGACCTAGGCGGCAAGGGCGAGATCGTGGAAGTAGCCGACGGCTACGCCCGCAACTATCTCGTGCCACGCAAGCTCGGCATCAAAGCCACGACCGGGGCCGTCAAGCAGGCTGTCGGCATGCGTCAGGCCCGTCAAGATGCGATCCGTCGGGAACGCGAGGAAGCCGAGAACCTGGCAACAGCGCTCAGCGGCACTCGAGTCGTTGTGGCCGCCCGCGCCAGCGATGAAGGAAAGCTGTTCGGATCTATCGGAACCGCCGACATCGCCACCGCGGTCACCAAGTTCACCGGCGTTCCCATCGAGGCCAAGGTTGTCGGTATCGCCGCTCCCATCAAGGAAATCGGTTTGCACGAAGTGACCATCAAACCTCACGCCGAGGTGACCTTCCCGATCACGATGGACGTGATCCCGGCCTAGCGTCTTTGGGCAAATCAGGATCTGCTCGAGTTTTGAAGTGGCGCCCATTCGGGCGTCACTTCGCATTTGGGCGACCTCCCGGCCGCGCTCCCTTCCGGATCGACCGCATAGATCGCTCGATTCGCTAAGAAGGGTTTGGGGCAGAGAAGGACTGCGGGGGGAGCGCGGAACCGCATCGCGTGATCTATTGCCGCTCCGCGAAACCATTCCAAGGCGTGAGCTTTCGTCGGTGCGTGATGCGCCAAAGGACCCGAAACTCATATGAGGGCGGGGCCGAAACCCCACCCTCAAGGTCGGCACCAGAATCCCCCTTAGCGGGTCCCATCAAGATGCCGGCAAAAGTCGGGACCGAGCCGTCGGATCACTTAGGACGGCACCGCTCCCTAGTCGCTATTGGACACCATCTCGGGCCTGATGTCGAAGGCCAATTGCGAACAGCCTGAGGTAACTAGTTACCTCAGGGGTCCGAGGATAGGTGGGAGAGGTGGCCCTGCCGCTCTTGGGCCGATACGGAGGGCGAGGGGTTGGATAACGCCACAACACTGGTCGGCGGACATCCCACCGTCGTGGGGAACGCCGAGGCGGGGAGTTCGGGGGACGCAACGTCCGCCTTGCCGACTACCTTCGCAGCCCCCTCCCCTCGTTCCTCGGGCGCTCCCCCCAACTTTTGCCCGCAGAAGACGGCGTGCAACGGGGGGAGACACTGTGTTTACGCCGCCACTCTCCGCCTTGTTCGACGGGCTTGGGATCACGGGCGACGACGCACCCCGCCTATTGCACAGTCACCACGCGGCCTCAGTGCATGGAGCAAGCACCGCCGCGACAGGCCGGGGGAACATGGGGGCGTGCCGGCCCCTTGTGCGCGCTTGTTAGCGTTCCATGGCCTCGTCGGCCATCAGGTCGTCTCCGATGAGGCCGGCGTAGCCGCCGTCGGTCATGTCGCGGAGCAGTTGAGCGGACTCCTCGTCCATCACGTAGGTCTCATCAGGGCCGGGGAAGGCACCCGATTGCACGTCGGCGAAGAACTGCTCCATCGCAGCTGTGGCATCATCGGCGAGCTTGGCGTATTGACGCACAAACTTGGGCAGATGACCGTCATGGAGGCCGAGCAGGTCGTGGAAGACGAGGACCTGGCCGTCAGTGTTGTTGCCGGCGCCGATTCCGATCGTTGGTACGGCCACTTCATTCGTGATGATCTCGGCCAGGACATCCGGAATGCCCTCCAGCACGATGGCAAACACCCCAGCCTCAGCCAGAGCCCTGGCATCGCTGATCATCTCGTAGGCGGGTCCGACGTTGCGGCCCTGCACCCGGTAGCCGCCCATCTGGTTGACCGACTGCGGAGTCAGCCCAATGTGGCCCATCACCGGAATCTCGGCATCGAGCACCGCGGTGATCATTTCGACGCGTTTGGCTCCCCCTTCGAGCTTGACCGCACCGGCACCACCTTCCTGAACGAATCGTCCGGCATTCTGCACGGTGTCTTCAGGCGAGGTGTGATAGCTCAGCCACGGCATGTCACCGACGACGAGCGCCGAGGGGTTGGCCCGGCTCACAGCGGCTGTGTGGTGAATCATGGCGTTGACCGTCATTGACAGGGTGTCCTCATGGCCGAGCACGACGTTGGCCACACTGTCGCCAACGAGGATGATGTCGGCGCCGGCCCGATCGGCAATCACCGCGCCGGGATGGTCGTACGCAGTGACCATGCGCAGTTTGTCTCCACCCTTGCGGGCACGCACCTTGGGCGCGGTCATCTTGGGACGCTTGGAAGTTTCGGCCTTCTTGGAGTACGACGACATCGTCGATTCCCTTCTCCCCACCAACCGGTTGGGGGAACTGAGTGTCATGACTGGTCCCCGTGCCCGCTCACAATCGCCTCAGCCGCCATAGGGTCGCCTGTGCGGAGTGGATCCGGGGAAGTTTTGCTTGCCAACATCGTACCGCAGGAGCGCTTCAGCCGTACCGGGCGACCTTCCCGCCGCCGCGGCGATGGCGCTCTTGCTCATCACTCGGACGCTGCGCTGTTCTCAGTTGCCTGTTTCGTGTATCTAGGCCGTAGGTTCCCCCTCCTATCCAGTGAGCGCCCGCATAGGGCTAGGAAGGGGATATCAATGAAAGACAACATTATCCGGATCGTGTCCTGGACCGCCATCGTCGTGCTGATCGTGGCCGCAGTGACACCGCAGACCACGGCACTCGCGCACGACGGTGACTTCCAGCACTACAAATCACACTTCTACACCCAGAAGAAGGCCAACAACCGATTCGTTATTCAACGCTTCGCTGTCGTGGATAGCTCTGGCAATCTCGTACGAGGCGATCGTGTCGTCTCGGCACAGCGCAGCAGCGCAGGCGTATACAGAGTGACGTTCAATCGCGAAGTCGCCGAGTGCGCGTTCAACGTGACACCACTCGCCGAGAACGGCGCCCTCCCGATTCGTTTTGCATCCGCGTCCACGGGCGCCGTCTGGGGCCCGGAAACCGTTGGTGTAGCGATCTTCAGCTCAGGGGGCAACCTCCTCGACGGCGGATTCAGCATCACCATGACTTGCGGATGACGTCGAGGTGGTCGAAGGCGAGCCGATCCGGCACTTGAGCGATCGCGGCCGGTGACGCGGAAGCCCTCCTCACAGAACCCGAGTTTCTCAGGTAGTCGAGCTGATGCCTCGTTGCCTGCGGCTACATCGGCCTCGACACGATTCAAGCGCCCACGAGTCTCCCTGTCTACGGAGACCCCCCGGAAACCTCCTGACCCTCGCCGGTGACGACCGACTAGCTTCGGGGTATGGCACGCAAAGATATCGCCATGACGGACGAGGAGGTCCTCGACTTCCTCACAAAGAGGCACACGTTGCAGGTGGCCACGGTCGGCAACGACGGCTTCCCCCATTTGGCTCCGATGTGGTTCACCGTGGATGCCGGCAAGGTGGTTTTCCGTTCGTTCACCAAGTCACAGAAGATCGTCAACCTGACGCGGAACCCCAAACTGACAGTCCTGGTCGAAGATGGTCACGGATACGACGAATTGCGCGGCGTGATGATCAAGGGGACCGCAAGGTTCATCAACGACCGTGACTATGTGCTCGGCATCTACGGCAAGCTCACCGCCAAGTACGAAATGGTCGGCGGAATCAAGCAAGATCTCACCTCCGAGGAGCTCGAAATCGCCTTCGGTCGTTTCGCGGAGAAGAACACCGCGGTCGTAGTCGAGCCCGAGCGCATCATCACCTGGGATCACACCAAACTGGGTGGGGCCTACTGAGATGTGAGATGTCAGGGGTCACATGTGAGAAGGACTCCTCGCGGGACATCTCACGGCGCACCCGGTCTTCGAAGGGTCAGGAACCGCCGGCTGTGAGCACCTCTGGCGCTCCCGGAGTCGCCGTCAGTTTCGGATTCAGCGGCGCAACTACAACCCGCGGACATTCCTGTTGTGGCCGGCCGGCTAGCCCTCCGGATCGGGCGTGGGGTTGCCATTGCAATCCAAGCCTTCACCGGGTCGATAGGTGGCGAAGACAAGATCCTCGAGCACGGTCCCATCCGGCGCCGTGCGCTCCCGGTAGGTGTTCACCCTGGTGCACCTGCCGATCTTGTACGACGTCTGCCGTGTCTGCTCCACCTCAAAGTACGGCGTCGACCACATCTCGACCGTGATCGACGTCTTGGTGTACGTGGGCCACAGCATCACGGCGTACGGGGCGACGTTGGTGATTTCGAGATCGGGCAGCGGGAACGACAGCGTCGCCTCGCGGCCCCATGGATAACGGCTTATGTAGATCGAGTGCGATTGGTACTCATCGATGTCGAGCCCGGCGAAAAAAGCCGCGTTGAACGTGGTCGTGGCAAATTGGCTGATGCCACCGCCCACCTCGTCGATGAAGTGGCCGCTCTGGATGACACCATCAGAGACAAACCCGTTGGCTCGAGTCCTCCGGCCGATGAAATCATTGATCGAAAGTGTCTCTCCAGGCTCGAGGATCTGGCCCCGGACCAGGTCCGCAATCCGTTGGATGTTGACAACACGATTCTGGCAACAGGAGTGCTTCGTCGTGAACGTCGAAATCATCTCCTTGATCCCGAAAGCGTCGGCGCGTGCCTTTCCACCATCGTCTTCAACCAGAACCGTTGGCAGTTCGACTGCACCTACGTCATTTGCCGCCGCCGCCTCGAACAGGATCGAGGAAACGCCTGGAGCACAACATGTCCGGGCGGGCACACCGAGATCGACATGCAATTCACCCTCATCAACAGTGAACTTGGGCTCAGGCAGCGGCTCGGCGTAGTCGGCGAACAGCGTTTGGATGGATGTTTGGACGCGCTCGTCGTTGAATACAGGAGTCAGTGCACCGTCGATGACCTCCGAGTCAATCCAGCGCCGGACTGATTCTGCTCCGACGATGCCGTTGCGCTCGTTGATACGCACTATCAGTCGGCTGGCCAAATCGTCTGCGGCCGCCAACGCCGCGCTCAGATCAGTCTGGGTGTGGGTCGTTGGAATGGCGGTCGGAGCAACGTCGACCGTATAGGGAGGCGGCCCGGCCGCGACCGCAGCCTGCAGGGATGAGATCACGTCGGCCGCGTCGAGGTAGGCCCCTTGCACCGGCTGAGTGATCTGGAGTCCGCCACCGTTGCCCGTAAATGATGGCTCCTCGGGGTGACGGATAACCCGGCCGGGGTGTTCCTCAACTAAGCGGCGCAGTGGCTCGGGATCGAGTTCATAGGCCAGCGAAACCTCGGCTTCGTCGAACAACGACTCCCACCACGTTGAGAATTCATCGACGAGCCCCTCACCGGAGCGAACGTCGAAAGCGGCTGCTTCAACAGCAGCCTCATCAATGCTGACTCCGGCCTTGGCTGCGGTCGTTTCGATAACAAGGCCTTCGGTGCGGATCGTGACCGGCATATTGGCCACTCCAGGCCCCTCGGCGCGCAGTACCCGACCGATGTCCTCGGCTGCTCCGTCGCCGACAACGAAGCCGGCGACGGTGACATTGCGACCCACCCGATCGCGGTGCATCCAGCGGTCGGCGCCGTACGCGACTCCCACCAGCACAACGGCTAGCAAGGCGGCAATAGCGAGACGTCCCCCAAGACGGGCGATCTTTCGACCCATAGGTCGAGAATCTTAGAAGACTCTGGCAGCTCCGGATCATTACCTAGGGCCAGGCTCCTAGGGAAACGTGATCGGACCCGCAATCGAGACCGGCGACCGTGTGATGTATGCCTCGCCTCGTGGGCCCACAAAGATCGGTTGCGGGTCAACTTGGCTCAGGTCGAACAGCCGAGGTCGTTGGATCTCCCAATCACTGACATCAACATTGTTCACCACCAGGTAGTTATCCAGGAGATCAAACGATACGGGCCACCAATCATCGCCGGCGACGTTGAGGACGATGCGTCGTATCTCCGCCCCGCTGGCAAGGTGCTTGACGACCGCGTACTTCACGCCCTCAACGGTCTCGAAGTAGACGAGCTGGCTGCCGTCTGCTGACAGTGCTCCCAAGCTGGGGCATTCCCAACAGTCTTCATAGCCGTCGGCCGGACTCGGATTAGCAGCAACCGCCGCCGAATTGGCGCGCAGGTCGATGAAGTCCATCCCGTGATAGACCTCGGCCGACCAGTTGATCAGAATCAAACTCTCACTGACTGAGATTGGGAAGGAACCGGCTTCCCATCCCCCGGTCACCTGCAGCTCAGTGACCTCCCGAGTCTCCAGGCTGTAACGACGAAGAGTTTGCCGGGCATCCTCGATGTTCGAGCCCTCGTTGCGGGTGTAATAGACGTACGTGTCACCGTCGCCGGTGATGCCGTTGAGTGTCAAGCCTTGATCTGAACTCGGAACGAGAGCCTCAATGGCTTCAGCTGATCCAGACCGAACTCGATAAACCACGCTGCGCCGCTCGAGGGCGCCGCGCTCTCTCTGAAAGAGCACGCCTCCAGCAAGGTCGTCGATGGCGAAGGCGGCAGAACCTTCGACCAGTTGCTCCGCGAGACCGTCGTCGTTGACCAGGAAGACGCCATCGGGGCCGGACACCAACAGCTGCACTCCGATCGACACAACCGGGGCCTCCGTTGTCGACTGCGGCGGCAGAGTTGTCGAACCCGGCCCGGTCGAGGAGTCGGGCAAGCTGGTTGAAGGGACGATCGTGGTGGAGCTGGCGAGCGTCGTCGACGACTCGTCGGCCGAGCCGTCTCCGCCGCAGGCGGACACCACCAACAACAACGCCATCAGGCGTACCAAGCTGCGCATGACCAGGTAACGCTAAGTGCTCACCACAAGTTTCCGTTGGCAATGCGCGGCAGAAGCCCGAAGTCAGGAGTCAGATACGATGACGCGCAATGAACAGGGTTGTTTGGGTCGCGGCTGTGGTGGTTCTAGTCGGGGCGTGCTCTGCGGGCGACAACCCGGTTGCCGATGTCTTTGGTGACGGGAGCGGTGAACGGCTTGTGCTCGTCGTCGATGTCGAATGGGGGCTGACGCAGACGGACTACATCCTGGCTTTTCCGCCCAAGTACTCGATCTATGCCGACGGCTCGATGTACTTCCTGGATCCCACTCCGCCCGATCCTCCTTTCAATCCGCTACTCAGGGCCACAGGGACGGCGAACCGATCGGGTTCAGGCCTTGCCGTGGCCCCTATCCCGCGCCTGAGTGTTCGACAGCCTTGATCCGCGTTCGCCGCGGAGGCGGGTGTTTGCCAGCGCGTGTTTCGGCGCTATCGCGACTCCGCTTCCCCCTCCGTCCCGGCCCAGAGCGACCGGCCCACCTCCCCCAAATGTCGCCCGCCCAAAGCGGCGTGCAACGGGGGAGGAGACACGCTTGCCGCGCTTGTCACTGTCCGCTGCACTAGTCACGCGTGGTGACTGTGCGAGGAATGGTGCGTCGTCGCCCGATCGTCAAAGCCGGTCACAACACGCGGAGAGTGGCGGCGCAAGCCGTGTCTCTCCCCCCGTGACACGCCGCTCTGGGCGGGTCCTCTGGTAACTGTGCGAGGAATGGTGCGTCGTCGCCCGATCGTCAAAGCCGGTCACAATACGCGGCGAGTGGCCGCGTAAGCCGTGTCTCTCCCCCCGTGACACGCCGCTCTGGGCGAGTCACACTTGGGGGGAGTACCCGAGCTTGCGAGGGGGAGGGGGGAAGCAAAGGTAGTAGACAAAGCGAACGTTGCGTCACAGTGCCAATGCCCCCGAGCCGAGAACCCGCGGCGGTCGAGTGTCCGCCGACCCGTGTTTCGGTTCACTGGCTCCCTCAGAAACCCCCTCCGACCCCGGCCCAAAGCGACCGGCCCACCTCCCCCAACCATCAGCCACCCAAAGCGGCGCCTGACGAGGGAGGAGACACGCTTGCGCGCGGCGAAACCGGCGCGTTTCTCGACTTGCTGAACCCTTTAGAGCCGCTCGCGGAGCCAGGCGATATCGGCTTTGTGTTGGGCGGCGTCGCCGGGAGTTTCGACCACGATCGGTGCCTGAGCGGCGACGACACAAGCGGCCAACACGTCTCCGGGGATTTCGCCGGCGCCGAGGTTGGCATGGCGATCTCTGCGCGAGTCGAAGGG
The DNA here is from genome assembly GCA_024226255.1 of bacterium. Lineage (GTDB taxonomy): Bacteria > Actinomycetota > Acidimicrobiia > Spongiisociales > UBA5794 > JAHEJX01. The sequence continues at coordinate 13,433 of JAAELU010000541.1, forward strand.
ATCGCGGGAATCGTTGCAGTGCACCAGATCGACCTTGCCCGTCGCCGCAATGATGATCTGGGAGGCATTCTCGAGCGGGGATCCGCCCGCCCAGGCGTGACAGGTGTCGAGCACAGTGCCAACGTTGTAGTCGCCGATCTTTTCCCACAGCGGGCCGTAGTTCTCGAGATCCCGGACGACGGCATGGCCGCCGCCGGCGGTGTTCTCAATGAGCACCGGCACCGAGGACTCAAAAGTGTCGAGCGCCTTGCGCCACCGTTCGTATCCCACTGCGATGTCCTCGTCGTCGCCGACGTGGCCGCCGTGGACAATCACGCCGGCGGCACCAATCGCTTCGGCGGCTTCCACCGTCTGCGCCAGGTTCTTCCGGGATGGAATCCGGATGCGGTTGTTCGGAGAGGCCAGGTTCATCAGATACGGAGCGTGGATATAGAGGCGAGCCCCGCTCGCCACCAGTTCGGCAGCATCCTCACGCTCAGGCGGCTTCTTCCATCCTTGGGGGTCGGAGAGGAAGAACTGGCAAAGGTCAGCGTCCCTCTCGACGATCTCGTCGATGGGATGTTCTCCGGCGGTGTGCGCACCAATCAGCCACTTCATGGCGTGTGCTCTTCGAGACTCGAGCGGGCAGCCGCATCGCGCGCATCGGCGCGCGCTCTGTCAATACCGAGGCGCACGGCAATCTCTTCTGCCGTCTCCGACCAACCATCGGTGTCGACCCGCAATACATTGTCCTGCCATTCCGCTCCCCACAACTGGTCAGGAAAGCGCTCCGGCTCATCGACTCCGATCAAGAGTTGTCGTGGATTGACTGCTGCCCCGGGTGTGTCATCCGACCCGGAGCGCACCGAAGTCATCCGGTGAAATGGGATATGCATGGTCTCGTTGCCACTCAGCAGCCGCATCGTGACACCGTCATCATCAATCTCGAGCATTGGCTGGCGCCAGATCAGCCCGGCAATCGAGACCAGGGCGGTGCCGCCTCCGATGATGAGAAAGAGGCTGCCCCACATGAGGTCCTGCCGTCTGTCGACCTGGCCCCGGGATGTGAGGGCTCCATTGTCATCAGCGGTAGGCGGTTCGCTCACTTTGTGTGCCCAAACGATGTCGATGGCCGCCAGGATCAGAATCAGCCCGGCAACACCGAACAGAAACTGACGCATTGGGGAACGGTCGACTCGAAAACTACTCACTCAACAATTCCTAGGTCGGCGGGAAGAATCACTGCGGTGAATGGTACGCCCAACTCGGCGCAACGTCTGCCCGCCTCGCCATTGCTGCGGTCAACGACCACAAGGGCTTGGACAACGTCGATGCCGGCCTCCTGAAGCACAGTGATCGATTCGACAAACGAGCTGCCGGTAGTTGTGGTGTCATCGACAACGGCCACTCGATCCGTGGTGGCGAGCGGCCCGACCATGCGGCCACCGGCGCCGTGGGATTTTTCGGTCTTACGGATAGAGAAACTGCGCATCGGGGGCTCGGCAAGCAACGCAGTCGCAATCGCCACCGGATCCGCCCCCATCGTGAGGCCACCGATCGCCGACACCTCGGGGTTGAGTAGCTCACCGATGCAAGCTGCTACCAGCCGCCCACCAACGCCCGAGTAAGTCACCTGGCGGCCGTCGAGGTACCAATTCGAGGTGCCCCCCGAAGCAAGCTCGAACGGTCCATCGGTGCGCAAAGCGTTGTCCCGTATATGGGTGACTAGTTCCTTTTTGGCTTTCGAAAATTTATCCACAGATTTCGCTCAAGTTTTTTGGGACTGCGGCCGAGATAATACTCAGACAGGATGCCTTCCTACCTCCCGTCTAAGCCCGAACCTGGAGGCCGCCATTTGGCGGCCTTCGGTTCATTCTGGGGCGGATTCGCTTCCGACACCCGTCGGGTCACCAAATGTCGGGGTTGGGTCGCCGGTTGTAGACAACCCACGCGATGATCCCGAAGGCAACTGTCACACCGATCGCGGGGAGGATCCACCGAACCCCGGTGTCGACCTCGGTTGCTTCGAGCGGTTCTGGTGCCGCGCTTGGAGCGTGTGCCGAGGCGGGGCGAGCCAGTTCGGTCTCGGCCGAGACCAGTTGCGTGCTGGAACAGGAATTGTCAAAGAAGATCTCACCGGATCTCCCATGTGACACCACCAGGTAGGTCTGGCCGGCTCCGAACTGACGGTCCACAGAGGTGAATAGGCTCTGGCCTTGCGCCCGCGCCGATGCGAGTTCTTGAAGGCTCGGCCCACCATTGACCGTCGCTTCGGTACTGACGTCGCCCTTCCACACTTCGATCACTTCAAATGTTGCCAACCTCGCGTCGAAATCGAGCGCGACCACCGTCCCCACAAACACCGTCTCGGCCTCTGCGATCGCTTGATCGAGGGGAGGTGGCGCCACGCAAGAGGCCAGTGCAATCCCGGGCGTTGCCAGGACTGCCGCGGCGAGTGTGAGGGCTGCTGTGGCACTGCGTTGAAGTATTCGAGTCATGAGTTGGGTTCCACGGAGGTCCTTCCGGTTCCCCGCTAGGACGCATCCGGCCCCTTGTGAGGTTCCACCGGGCCTCAAGGATGGGCCGACTCCTGTCGATCCTATTGGATAGCGGGATTACGAGGGAGCAGGCTCTTGGAACTGATATTCGTCCGTCATGGTGAACCACAGTGGTCAATCGATGGAATCGCTCAGGACGATCCCGGTCTCACCACACGCGGCCGAGAACAGTCTGCCCTCGTCGCAGAGGTCCTGGCGACCCAGGATCAACCCATCACGGAGATCATCGTGTCGCCAACCGTACGGGCGCTGGAGACCGCTGAGCCGCTGATCACCGCAACCGGCTTCGAACCGCACGTCGTCGATGATCTCACCGAGATCCGCATGCCCGACTGGTCCGACACCCCGGACGCAGACGTCCAACAGCTTTTTCGCCAGGCCCAACAACGCCATCCGGATGATTGGTGGACAGGAATGCCGGGTGGCGAACCGTTCCACGACTTTCACAAGAGGATTGCCGAAGGCATCGTGAACGTCGTCGCCGACCGTGGCGTGCACGCACTCGAGGGCGACGACCGGTTGATGTGGCAAGTCACCGAGCAGGCCAACCAGCGGATCGTCATCGTGGCCCACGCCGGAACCAACTCGGCCGCGGTCGGAACCCTGCTCCACATCGAACCGACGCCGTGGGAGTGGGATCGTTTTGCCCTCGGCCACGGCTCGATCAGTCGAGTCCGATTGATCCCGCTCGGCGGGCAGCACGTATTCAGCCTGCGGGCGCTCAACGATCGGGCACATCTCCCCCGGCAGTTGCGAACCCGCTAGCGGGTCCGGCCGACGGAGCGCACCAGCCTCGCTGCCTCAACGAGGATGCCGAGGGCAAGACCGATGATCGAAACGACGAGAATCACTCGCGCCGCCGTCTCCCAGTTGAACTCGTCGGTTGAGAAGTCGAACGGGAATATTGTCCAGGTTCGAGCGGCGACGAAGAGTCCGATTACTCCCGTCACGATCTGACCGGTTGACTTGATATGCGGCGCGTCGTCCGAGAGGTAGAACACGTTTACGACGACGCCGGCAACAAGTGACAGGACAATCACTGGAAGCAATCGATCGAATTCCGTGGTCAGGAAGGGCAACGTCTCCCATTCCTGCAGGTTGCTGACCACGTAGATCATCGCCGCGTTCACAACGATCGCGATCCAATAGCCGAGGCGCCGTGCAGCATTGTGAACTTCGGTGCGTGCCGGGGCGGGCGATACGGTCATCGCGGCTCCTTCTTTGGTCGCCCCAACATACGACCACGCCACCGCGGCGAGCGATAGAGGCCAACGACACATGGGACGATCCGGCCTCCGTTCCCCGGAGCTGCGCAGCAGCTCTCAAGGAATGGACCGCCAGGTTCGGTTCCTTTCCCCGGAGTTGGCTCTTCACGTCCGTTGCCGGTTACTGTCCCCCCGTGGCCGAAGCCCCAACTCACGTACGCAATCGCCTGCTCGGCACTCTCTTCATGGGGAGCGGCCTGGTCCGCACCGGATTCATCGCTGCAGTGACGGTGACCGCCCTAGTGGCAGAAGACCTTCTGGGCTCCGTCACTCTGGCCGGCCTACCCGCCGCCGCGGCGACGGTCGGAGTCGCTACCGGAACCGGCCCCGTGGCAGCCCTCATGGCGCGTCGTGGGCGCCGCATCGGGATTGCGGCTGGTTCCCTAGTCGCTGCGATCGGGGCCATGATTGCCGCCGTCGCCATTTCGGTGACCTCGTTCCCGCTCTTCGTTGTTGGGGCATTCGTGCTCGGATTCGGTGTGGCCGGTGATCGGCTGTCGAGATTTGCCGCCGCCGACATTTCCGCCGATGAGAAACGAGCCTTCTCGATATCGATCGTTATCTGGGCGGGTACCATCGGATCGGTAGTCGGTCCCATACTCCTCGACCCGGTCAAGAAGTTCGCCGAATCGATCGGCCTCGAGGGCCTGGCCGGACCCTTCCTATTGGCATCTGTGGCGATGCTGCTCTCATCGGTGATGATCTTCCTCAGGCTGCGCCCCGACCCCCTCTCCTTCGTGGAGGTTCCAAGCGACCAACCCTCCACGGGCCGACCAGGATCCGTTGTGGCGCTCCTGGCGCTGCCGTCGGTGCGATTCGCCATCCTCGCCCTCGCGGTTGGCCAGGTGGTGATGGTGCTCATCATGAGCATGACCCCAATCCACATCGACAGGGCGGGCGATGGCCTGGGAACCATCGGCCTGATCATCGCAGCCCACACATTCGGCATGTTCGCGCTGTCGCCCCTGACCGGGTTGGTGGCCGACAAAGTTGGGCGGCCCAAGGTGATCCTCGCTGGTCACGCCATTCTCCTGCTGTCAGCGTTGATGGCCGCCAACGCGTCCGGGGGCGACACCGTCCTGCTCTTCTTCGCCCTGTTCCTGCTGGGGGTCGGCTGGAACTTCAGCTTCATTGCCGGCAGCGCCTACCTCAGTGAGCGGGCCCCCGCCGAACTGCGGGTTCCGCTCGAGGGCCTTGCCGACACCGTCATCTGGAGCTCCGGAGCGGCCGCCGGCCTGTCGTCCGGCGTCCTGCTCAGCCTGTCGAGCTACGCGGCACTGTGCTTCATCGGCGCCGCCATGGTCATCCTGCCTGTGGTCGCCGCGTACCGGTTCCGCAACACGCTTCGTGATCCTGCCTACGCTACGTCGGGGAGCTGAGATGCCACATTGGATCTACCAATTCAGTCCGGGCGAGCGAAGCGACCTGGCGACCAATCCCGACGCCTGGACCGAGGCAGACAATCAGATCGGCACCGATCACTTCGAGCGGCTCCGCGTCGCGACTGAAGCGGGCATCGTGATCCTCGCCGGCCGCAGCCCAGACGGCGTCGGTCCTGCCCTCGTCATATTCGAAGCCGAGGACGAAGCCAATGCCAAGGCATTCATGGAGGCCGACCCGTTCCTCAGTGAGGGCCTCTTCACTGCCGAGCTCCACCCCTTCCGAGCCGCCTTGGTTCGCAACCCGCAGGAGTAGGCGGCACGTACCTGTTCTTGCGTAGATGTCGGCCGATATGCGCCGCGGTATACGCCAGAACAGGAGGCGACCGAGCCCGGAGGCTACGCCTGGGCGCGGAAGCTGAGGCCGTCGCCTGTGGGAGCGGTCAGGGTCAGGCGATCGCCTTCGATTTGGACCTCGAGCTCTCCGCTGAGGGTGGCCAGCACGAAGGCCTCCTGATCCATCACGCCGTCACCGCCGCACAGCATCTTGGTGCTGGCCAGCGGTCCGAACGTCACCTGGGTGCGATCAGATTCGAAGCTGCCCATGAAGTTGTTACAGCCGGCAGAACCGCTGGCGCGGCTCTCGGCGGCATCGAGGAAGAGAGTGACCTCGGTTCCCTGGACCAGCGTTGAAGCTGCCTGACCGGTGATGATCGTGTCGGCGATCCACTGGGTGCCGGTGAGTTCGACGTCGGGGAAGGCGACTGCTCGATCGATGAATTCGAGCGTCGATCCGCCGAGTTGACCGATAGTGAGAGTGCCCTCACCAAACGTGAAGATGCTGGCATTCTGGAGAACGAGGAGCACGTTGGACTCTTGCGCCATCAGTGGCTGCTCACAGGCCATCTCTGTCTGTCCCAAACCGCCGAATGTGATGGTGCCTGCACCGAGGGTGACCTCACCGAACCATGAGTTGCAGCCGGTCGTCCCTCCGGCTTCACGGCCATTACCTTCGAAGTTGATGGTGGGTTGAGCGTTGGGGACGATGGGGACCTCGGCACCCCCAATGAAGAGTTTGGTAGCTACCCAACGGGTTCCGGCCAGCTTGACCGGGTCGACGATTGGATCTCCGGGGACGTTCGTCGAGGGATCGTTCACATTGCTTCCATTGGGATCTGTGGTGTCAGATGAATCGGTTCCGCACGCAACCAGCACCAGGGCGAGCGCTGCGAGTAGACCGATGGTTCGTGTCATTGTTGTCTTCATACCGGTAAGACGGCAGGTCCGGCCGAGAGGTTCCCAACCGTGACCCAGCATAGAAGCGGAGGCACCCCCCGGCTGCGTTCCCAGGAGCGACGAACCACTCGGACCGCGCCGCGCAGCACCGCCCGGACTGCGTTCCATGGTGGCGCTACGCCAGATAGGCGGAGAGTTTGGCGTACGCCGGCTCGCACGCCGCTTGGACATCCACCAGATGATCGGGCACAACATCGTCCTTGGGGTGATACGGCTCGAACCCGGTCGACTCGTGAAGCCTGTGGTACCAGTACTTGGCCCAGGTGCCGTCCTCGGGCTTGGCGCCTGCCTCCCATGACAGCATGGCTGGGTCCCACTCGATCCCAAGCCGCTCGCACAGGCCGCTCAGCTGATCTTCGGGATCCTGGAGGATCTGACGGGAGCTGACGACGATTGGCCGCTGGCCGCGAGCAACCAGATGGTCGAGTAGTTCGGCCTGTTGCGGCAAACCGGTCATCTCGGGGGTCGGGTCTGGCAGGTTCTTGATGAGGGACGTGATGACCTCGGCAGGCTCTCGAATGAGAAAGAAGCTGGTCACCCGGTCGAGGAAGCTGAGATCGAGGCCGACACCGGCAATGTGGTGTCCCATATTCTTCAAAAACAGCAACGGCGTCGGACTGGGTCCGAGGATGATCGTGCGAATCGCCTCTTCCCCGTCGAGGGGCATCGAGGCCATGCTCTCGGCGCGACCCGGATGGTCGATCCCACTCACGCGCAAATAGTGGGCGTACAGCGGCTCGTCGAAGACGCTCGTGTCGGATCGTGATCGGAAGCTGTACATCATGGCCGTCGAAATGTTGCGCGGCCCCGAGATCATGTGGACCCGGGTGGTCAAGATGTCGCCCGCTGGATGGCGTCCTGGAGCAGCCCGGTGAGATGTTCGGTCATCGGCCCCGGCGAAACTCCGCTCCCGATGCTGCGCCCGTCGACCTCGGTCACCGGGGTCAGCCCGCCGAATGTCCCGGTCACAAAGGCCTCATCGGCTGAATAGACGTCAGTCAGTGAGAAGTCCTTCTCGTGAGTAACGATGTCGGCCGACCTGCACAGCTCGATGACGAGTCCCCGGGTGATCCCGTTCAGGCAGTATTGCCCCGTCGAAGTCCACACCTCACCTTTACGGACGATGAAGAAGTTGGTTGCGTTGCAGGTGGCAACAGCGCCGTTGACGTCGAGCATCAACGCCTCGTCGGCGCCGGCCTTCGTCGCCTGAATGAGCGCGATCACCTCGTGCAGCTTGCTGTGGCAATTGAGCTTCTGGTCGAGGACGTCCGGGCCGGGGCGGCGCACCGTCGACGTGAAGAGCTTGACCCCTGACGACGCCACCTCGGGTGAGGCCACCTTGTGCTCCGCGATGATGACGATGTTGGGCCCACCCACCGTATTGGCCGGGTGCTGCGACGGTGTTTTCTTGTTGCCCCGCGTGATCATCATCCGGACATGGACGTCGGTCTCCATGTTGTTGCGGTCGACGGTTGATTGCAGAGCCGCGGTGATCTCCTGCCGGGTCATGCCAATGTCGAGATCAATCGCGGCCGCGTTAGAAAACAGCCGGTCGAGGTGACGTTCGATGTGAACGAACGTTCCGTGGTGGAAACGCATCCCGTCCCAAATACCGTCGCCCACGAGATATCCACTGTCAAAGACACTGATCTTGGCTTCGTTGCGGGGGAAGAACTCGCCGTTGATGTAGATCTCGACTGAATCGTTCCGCGGATCATGAACCGCGCTGTGTGTGCTCATCAGAAGAACGTACAAGAAAAAGCCGTACTACGTATTACGTACTACGCACTGCGAGACGAGAGCTGGTGACTGCGCGACGACCCGAGGCCGCGTACTGACTGTGCGATGACCCGAGGCCGCGTGGTGACTGTGCGATCACGGGTGCGTAGAAGCCCGTTTGTCAGAGCCCGTCGAGCAAAGCGGAGAGTGGCGGAGTAGACGTGGTCTCTCCCCCCGTCACACGCCGTCTTCGGCGGGTGACATTTGGGGGGAGTACCCGAGCTTGCGAGGGGGTGGGGGGCTGCGGAGGTAGCAGACAAACCATACGTTGCGTCCTGGTGCCAAGTGCTCGCGAGCCGAGAACTCGTGGCGGTTCGGAGTCCGCCGACCCGCAACACGGCTTGCTGAGTCCCTCCGCTTCCCCCTCCGACCCGGCCCAGAGCGGCCGGCCCACCTCCCCCAAATGTTGCCCGCCCAAAGCGGCGTGCAACGGGGGAGGAGACAGGTCTACGACCGCCGCCAACCTGCCGACTTCCTCTGCTCGACGATTCTCCGGCTTGAACCAGAAGGCGGTGTCCTGTTCAATCACTTGGTGAGCAAGGCACATCGCGATTCGGTCTTGAGCCAGAGCCTCGAGGAACTCGAAGGCGACTGCTGGGGTAACCCCGGCCAAACCACCCCGTTGGTGAGGTCTTGCCACAGGCTGCGTAAGGTGCCAATTGGGCAACTCGGGCCCTCGGAGCTACGACTGCTCATTGGCCAGCAAATCGGGTTGGTCCGTTTGGTACCTCTTGCCCTGGATCGGCTCAGTGACGAGCCGATGTTGGATGCGACCCACTACCCCGGAGACCTGCTCGACGCAGTGTTGCGCCTGCCGCGGGTCTTCTGGGAGCAACAGACGCCGCTGCACAGGCAACTCGTGGAGATCCTGCAGCCCGAAGTGGCTCACGACGCGGGCGGGGGCGTAGATCCTGACGATGCGGAGCTGCGAAGCCTGATCGAGGCCTTTCTGGATGGCAGGGCAGAGACCCGCTAGCAAGGACGGAGAGGCTCCTCTTCCTCTTGCCTCTTCCTGACTCCTGCCCTACTTCCCAAATCTCCGTTGGCGGTGGGTGAATTCCCTCAACGCACGCAGGAAATCGACGCGGCGGAACTCTGGCCAGAGGACGTCAACAAAGGCGAACTCGGCGTAGGCCGACTGCCAGAGCAAGAACCCGGATAGCCGCGCCTCACCCGAGGTGCGGATGACGAGATCGAGGTCGGGAACATCCGGGTTGTACATGTGAGACGCCAGCATGTTGGCGTCGACCTTCTCCGCAATCGCTTCGGCGGCAAGGCCCTCGTCTGCGAGGCGGGTGATCATGTCCTTGGTGGCGTCGACAATCTCCTGACGGCCGCCGTAGCCGAGGGCGATCGTCAGCCGACGACTACCGGGGCCGCTGACGTCCTGCGCCCGCTTCGCCTTGGCCGCGAGATCCGGAGGCAGCAGATCGAGGCTGCCCACAAACCGCAGCTCGATGTCGTGGTTGGCGATGGCCGCCGGGAGGCGGTCTACCAATCCGCCAAGAACCTCGCACAGCGGAAGGAGTTCCTCGTCGGGCCTCTCCAGGTTCTCCTTCGAGAGCAACCAGCAGGTGATGGCATGAATGTCGAACTCGTGGGTCCACTCGAGGAACTCGAAGAACTTGGCGGCGCCCACCTCGTAGCTGTCACGAACCTCATCCAGACCCTCGGCCTTGGCGTAGCGGCGATGGCCATCGAGGATCACGCCAATGTGACCAGGGAGCCGATCTCGCTCGAGGAACCGCAGGATGCGGCTCTCATAGACCCGATAGAGCGGCTTCTTGACTACCGCTTTGATGGAATTGAGGTTCATCACATACTTCGTCGTCGCCGGCTCGGTGAGGCTTTAACCCCCGTCTCCTCTGACACTACGGCACCGCAGGAGTTCTGCGCCGATCTCAGTGCCCAGATAAGTCGCTTCAGAGAAGGGTTGCGCCGCCGACAGACGGTGAATGGACCGATCCTCGACAACAATGGAGCCACAGCCCCTATGCTCCGCTGCGGTGGAACGTCCCAGGATCACACTCGGAAAGATGCAGAACCCCGTGCGCGGGTTCCTGCACGGCACCGCGGCAGTCGTCGCGTTGTTCGCATCGATCGCGCTCGTGATGCGTATCCCCACCATCGGCGGCCGCATCGCGGCGACCATCTTCGGCATCGGGATGGTGGCGCTCTACACCACCAGCTCCCTCTACCACTCGATCCCCTGGCAGCAGTTGTGGAAGAAGCGGATGCAGCGACTCGATCACTCGATGATCTTCATGCTCATCGCCGGCACCTACACACCGATTCTGTGGATCACCCTCGATGGTTGGCTGCGGCCGACGGCGCTGGCTGTCGTTTGGGGCATTGCAGCGGTCGGAATCTGTCATCAGGCGTTCTTCCACATCCATAACAGCAAGTTCCCGATCGCGCTTATGACTACCTTGGGTTGGCTGGCTCTTCTCATCATGATTCCGCTGACGCAGCGCGCCGGAGGCATCGCCGCCTTCCTATTGGCCGCCGGAGGAGTGCTCTACACAATCGGGATGATCTTCCTAGTGACCAACCGGCCCAAACTCTGGCCCCGCATCTTCTCCTACCACGAGCTGTTCCACGTGTTGGTCGTCACGGCTACGTCGTTGCACTTCTTCGCAACTTGGCGATACGTAGCGCCGCTCGCCATCTAGAGGCGCTTGCGCCCGAATCTGTCACACCCGGCCGATACGGTGTGCCCATGATGAAGACAAACGCACTCACCGCTTTCTCCGTGCACCCCGGTACCGCAATCGACCGTGCGCTGAACCTATTGGCCGCCGGCGGATTCCGTTTTGAGATCGTGGACCGTTGCTCGGCGGACTGCGAGTTCTGCAATGACGAGCTGACTCAGGCCGCCTGATAGGTCGAGTTCGGTGACTCGCCGACGCGTAACGCCGGGCCAGACCACAGGTCCGTTGCCCCAAGAACGAGGGCACAAAAAAAACGACTCCCGTCGGGAGTCGTTTCTTTGTTGGGCTGAGAGCAGCCCGAAGGTACGGCTTCCTGGCCCGCACGTCATCTACAACAAGTCGCCTTGATGGCTTCTGTCTCGGTCCCTGTCCTTCCGAGCCCTGCGACTCGCCCCACCCTCGTGGCTCTTCCCTCCTCCGTTTTCGCCTCACCCCGCCGTCATCTG
>JAAELU010000542.1 GCA_024226255.1 bacterium
ATCAGGGGAATCTGCCCCCCAGCCGGCCATGGCTCGGGCTCGGTCGCCAGCCGCGGCCACCGCATCAAACGATGTCAGGTCGCGGTGGGCCCAATAGGCGTCGGTCGAAGAGCCGACCCCGGTTACCCAGACGGGATCGTGCGGAAAATCGGCCGCGGCTTCCCCGGCCACCAGTACGAGGGCTGCCGCACCGTCGGCCGGCGGGGCTTTGTCGAGGACCGTCAGCGGGTCGGCAAGGATCGCTGCGGACCGGATCGCCGCGGCATCGGCATCCTCCAAGGGTGTCAGTTCGGCGTGTGTAGAGGAGACGCGACGTCCGGCGGCGACCAGCGCGGCCGCTTCGTCGAGGTCGAGCATCTTGGCGGTTTCGAGAGACCGGGCCATGAGACCGGCGACCACATCGCCATCGGCGTCGAGCCGACGTTCGGTGAATGGGTCGAATCCGGCGTTCTCGATGTCATGGAGATTGCCCGCCGACTCCTTGCAATGAGCGACGATGAGGCCGACTCTGAAGGAGCTGTCGGCGATCCTGGTCCATCCGTAGATGAGAGCACCAATGGCGTCGGCACACACTCTGGCCTCGGATTTCAAATAGGATCCGACGACTTCGGCAGTCGACATGTTGGCGATAGTGCGACCGTCCCAGAAGTCCATTGCGGCGGTCACGGAGTTGTCGATGTCGAGCAGGCCGATTCCGGCGTCGGCGAGGGCGGCCTTGACGGCTTCATGAACCAACTCGGAGTAGTCGACATCGGGCCGATTGGGCGCGTGAACCGTCTGGCCAACGCCTACGATGGCGGCCCGACTGGTCATCAAACTCCTTCGAATACTGGCAGTAACCTACCAAACGGTAGTTTGGTAGAAGGTAGTGCGTCTAGTGCAAGCAAAACTCATCGATGCGGCCCTGGCCCTTCCAGATCATCGGGTAAGCCCACGTGGGGCCAGGGTGGCCGTCGCAGCTTGGGATCAGGACGTGATAACCCTTGGGGCGCATGCCGCCATGGAAGTGTTGAGCCGCCATCCCGACGTTGTCCCGTCCACCATCTTCTTTGCCTCTACGACGGCGCCCTATGCCGAGGGCAGCAATGTCGCCATCCTCGCTGAAGCCTTGAACCTCGCCGGAACGGGATGTACCGGCTTCGAAGTTGGATCGACAACGGCGGCGGGCGCCGCGGCCATCGAATTGGCGTTGGATCGTGTTGCCCGCGGCCCGGTCCTGGTGATTGCGGCCGATTGTGGACGGTCGGCCGGTGGTCGTCCCTTTGGTGACGGAGCCGTCGCCTGGCTCATCGGGTCGCAGGGTGAGTGCGCCCAAATCGATGCCGTCTCCGGCGACCTGTCGTGGTTCATGGATCGGTGGCGCATTGACGGCTCCGGCGACATCACACAATCCGACCGATCGTTGCGGGCCGTTTCCCCGGGCAAGAGCTTCGCCAAGAGCGTCGGCGCTGATCTGCACATCGATGATGCCAATCCCGCGATCGCCGGCGCCGGTTACCTCGGTACTGCCGCCTATCTTGCTTCGGTAGTCCTCGCCTTTGAAGGCAAACGGAAGGGCACCAGGCTCACGGCCTCGGCTTCAGCTGGCGGAGCGTCCCACGCCCTACATCTCACGGCCGGGAGCGCCGCCAAACATGTCGCCGCACGATTCCGGGAACGGTTCGATTGTGGGTTCGATGAGGAGCCAACGGCCGCTCCAGACGTCGCGTCGTTCGATCCCTACACATCCGAGTCGCGGCGTTGGCGTGAACGCGCTGCTGATCTGCGGCTCGAGGCCAGCCGAGACACGTCGGGACGAGTCGTTTACCCGCCGGCTACCGATGGCGAGCGAGTCGGGCTCGCTCGGTCGGGCAAGGTATTTACGCAGACGACTGACCACGTCTATCCGCTCGGTGGCCCCGTTTCGATGGCAGTCATCGAGCTCGACGGTGGTGGCCGCTTCTACGGGCAGGTGATCGACGGTCTAGGCGTTGAGATCGGTGAGCCGGTCAACTTGGTGATGCGTCGGCTCCACATGGGTGGTGGGGTGCCGCAGTATTTCTGGAAGATTGCCCCGAAAGGCAGAACCTGATGCCAGTTTCCGGCGAGGTCGCCATTGTCGGCGCCGGAGTCACCCCGTTTGGAGTGCTCCACGAACTGTCCTACCTGGACCTGATCGCCAGGTCGGCCAACGCAGCCGTGAGCGACGCTGGGATCAATATGGACTTGGTCGAGGCCGCCTGGCTGGGAACCGCCGAACCTCTCACCGCCGGTCTGGTGGGTGATTCGGGGGCGGCGGTCGCTCAGGCAATCGACTTCTCGCCACGCCCGGTCACCCGAGTCTCGAACTTCTGCACCTCGGGGATGGAAGCGGTTCGTGCCGGAGCGATGGCTATCGCGGCGGGTGAGCATGATGTGGTGCTGGCGATCGGCGCCGAGAAGATGCGTGATGTCACTCCACGGGGATCGTTGGTCGCCAAGACGGCCGAGCAGACGCACCCGACGCTGGCGAAGGGTCGAACCGCCCCGGGCCAGTTCGCACTTTTGGCTAACCGCTACCTGCACACCTACGGCGCCTCCAAAGAGGACCTTGCCTTGGTCGCCGTGAAGAACCACGGTAATGCCAACCGCAATCCCAAGGCACACTTTCACCACGACCTCACGGTTGACGACGTCCTGTCCGCACCCCGGGTAGCCGAACCGCTTGGCCTTTATGACTGCACACCGACGACCGACGGGGGAGCGTCCGTCGTGATGGCGTCTCGGGAGTGGGCCGAAGCCAATGCCCGGCGGTTCGCATTGATCGAAGGCATGGGCTTGGCAGTTACCGGCGGCTACTACTCGAACTTCTTCGACGGTGAGTCCGACTACCTGGGCTTCGAGTCGACCCGAGCCGCCGCAGCCAAGGCCTACGAGCAGGCCGGCATCACGAATCCGCGGCAAGAGCTCGATGTCCTCGAGTGCCACGACTGCTTCACAATCACGGAGATCGTCAACACGGAAGATCTCGGCATCGCCGCCCCTGGCAAAGGTGTCGAGCTACTCAAGAGCGGAGCCACGTCGTTCGGTGGTGACATCCCCGTCAACCTGTCCGGCGGCCTCCAAGCCTGCGGTCACCCCGTCGGCGCCACCGGGGTCCGCATGATCGCCGAGATCTTCAACCAAGTAACCGGCGAAGCCGGGGAACGGCAAGTCCAAGGCGCGAGGCGGGGACTAGCGCACACCCTGGGCGGGCCCGGAGTGATCGCGTCGGTGATTGTGCTTGGTTCGCCTGGGGACTGATGCTCGGCTAGTTACCAGTTACCAGTTACCAGTTACCAGTTACCAGCTAGCAGGGGTCATGACTTGTGAGGCGGGCCGTCGGCCAACCCGTTTCCAATTGTCTGACTGGTAACTGTTAACTGGTAACTCTTAACTCTCGGCTACGACCCAATCACCACAACGGCCACGCCCGATATGACGCGTCCGTTCGGGCCGTCTAGCCATACGTCACATGTCGCGAGACTCGCGTCCAGATCGACGGCAGTGACTTCGCCGCCGGCTTCGACTCGCTCTTCGGCGTACACGTTGCCGCGGAAGCGGACGTGCATGGATCGCAGTGCAGTGGAGTCACCGAGCCAGTTGATGAGGGCGTTGATGATGTAGGCCTGGTTGGTCGGACCCTGGTTGATGACTTTTTCGCCGAGGCCCAGCGAGCGGACTACGGATTCGTCCCAGTGGATCGGATTGGGATCGCGGAGCACGAACGCCATTGTCTTCATTGGCTCGGTTGGCACCGACTCGACGATGAAGGGTGGGATTTGGGTGCCGACCTCGATCATGCGGCACCCCTCGGATAGACGAATGTGTTCGAGGAGACGGCTGCGAGCTCCCCGTCTTCGGAGAACATCCGGAGCTCGACCGTGACGAGGTCCATGATTCCCAGACGGCTCGACTCCTTGCGGACGACCTTTGTGAATCCGCCTTCAACCCGGTAGGTCGCGCCGACACGAAGTGTCTGGTGAAACTCGAGTCCCGCTTCGCCGAACATCACCCCGGCGTCGGCCGAGGAGTGGGCGTAGGCGAAGATCTCGTCGAGGCTCGGATGCATCCCGATGATCGCCGTGTAGTAGGCGTACATCGGGTGCGCCACGTCGTCGGGCAGCGGCGGTGACCCGATGGCGTCGGCGCACAGCCAGTGTTCCCATTCGGCGATCGTGAACTCCCCAGGGGGAAACTCGAGGCCGAGCAACTCGGCTTCGAGGATCTGGATGCTGACGATGTCACTCATGGCTCATTCTCCCTTCCAATCGGGATCGCGCTTCTCGAGGAATGCGGCGACACCTTCCTCGGCGTCGGCCGTACCGAGTGCCTCGATGACCGCCTCGCGCTCCACGGCCAGTCCGGCGGTCAGATCGCCGTCGACCCCGTCATTGAGCGCCCGTTTGATCATCTTGATGGCCACCGGGGCCTTGGTTGCCAGCTCAGCGGCCAAGTCCTGGGCCTTCTGCAGGGTTTCCTCATCGGACTCACCGACGCGGTGGATCAGGCCGATCGACTGGGCTTGGCGGGCGGTGAGCATCGAGCCCAGCATCAGCATCTCGGTAGCTGCGGCTCTCCCGATGAGCCTCGCCAACCGTTGGCTGCCTCCGCCACCGGGAAGGATGCCGAGGTTGACCTCCGGCTGGCCGATGAGCGCTCGACCTTCGGTCATCGTCCGAAAATCCATGCACAAGGCAAACTCGCATCCGCCGCCGAGGGCGTGGCCCGTGATGGCGGCGACGGTTGGCTTGGCGAAGCGTTGCACCCGCATGAATGTGGTGTGCACAGTGTCGACCTTGCGGGCTGAGGCGCCGCGCCGCCGGTCGTAGTCGGCCATGTCATTGATGTCGGCACCAGAGATGAAGATCTTCTCGTTGGCGCTGACGAACAAGACCGACCGTACGGCCCGATTGGATTCGAGTTCGTCCAGAGCTCGCGACAATTCGCCGTACAAGCCGTAATCCAGAGTGTTGGCCGGTGGCTTGTCGAACGTGACAGTGGCCACTGCGTCGGCCACGTCGATCAGTAGATGGGCGAACTCGCTCACAGAATCACTCGAAGCCGAAGACCTCGTTGGCGGTGCCGAACAGCAGCGCATCCTTGGCATGAGGCTTGAGGTCGAGATCCTCGATCTGCGTGAGGCTCTCGCTTTGGCCGATGAGTGGGTAGTCGGTGCCCCACATGACCTTGCCGATGCCCCGTGAGTTGAGGAAGTGGACCATCTTGGGGTCCCAATACTTCGGGGCATGGCCGGACATCGCGACAAACACGTTCGGGTGTTTCCAAGCCATGGCGATCATCGTATCTATCCACGGCCATGCCTGGTGAGCGCCGATCAACTTCAGCTCGGGGAAATAGATGGCAACGTCGTCGAGATGGAGCGGATGGCCGTGCTTGGACGGCATGAACTCTGCGGAATGCCCGGTTTGGAACTCCACAGGTACGCCGAGCTCAGCGGCCTTTGCATAGAAGGGATAGAACTTGGCGCCATTGATTGGTTCGTCGAAACCGAACGGATGGACGTGGCCGCCGATGAATCCGTAGTTCTTGACGGCGTCCTCGAATTCGGCGACGCCCTTCATCCCGGAGTGGGGGTCGATGCCATACATGCCGGACACCCGGTCCGGGTGAGCCTCGATCACCTTGGCGACGCTCTGCCAGGGAACTCGGACCAGCTCACGATCGCGATAGAGGTACTGCTGCAACGCGGGGCAGATAACTCGCTTGACACCGGCAGGATCGAGCACTTTGTCGAAGAACTCCTCAGGCTCGTAGCCCACCATCATGTGATGGCGGCCCCATTGGTCGCCCATCATGAAGGCCACTTCGGGATTCTCTGTGAACACGATCCTGATGCCTTCTGGCGTGAAGAAATTGCACCAGACATCGATAGCGCTGTTCATTCGCTGCTCCCTCCATCGAGAATCTCGACGAGTTGTGATTTGTGAGATGAACGAGCCAGCGAACCTGCGGGCACGAGAGTTATCTCCGGTCGAACTGTCAGGCGGTTGTGCATGGCGGTGGCGATCCGATCCCGGAGGGAGTCTTCGTCGGCCGAATCCGCGGCTGCCTCGATCGTGAGTCGCAGCGGTGGGGTCACTCGCGGCGGGGGGCCATCGAGCACAATGCGAAGCTCTCCGGTGACTTCGGGGACGAAGCCGTTGACAACGTTCTTGACCGCCGCCGGATAGAGCTTGACTCCCTTGACGATCAACAGGTCGTCGACGCGGCCCATGACCCGGATCGTCTTGCCGGCGATTCCCTTCTCGCAGGGGCTGGTGAACACCTGGTACACGTCACCGACCGAGTAGCGCAGCGGTGGCTGAGCCTGCCATTCGAGACTGGTCTTGACACGTTCGCCGGTGATGCCGTCCACGATCTCGAGGGGCTCCTTCGTCGTCGGGTCGACGAGGTCGGTCGACACCGAGTAGTCGTCGGCGAGCACATGCATGCGGTAACAGTCGGGGTGGCCGCAGGACGCCATCATGATTCCGTGGGCCCCGCCGAGCATGTCGTAGACCGTGGCTCCCCATCCCTCCTGCAGTTTGTTGCGAACTGCCGGGAGGCCGGCGCCTGGCTCGCCGGCGCAGACGATCTTCTCGATTCCGAGCTCGGCGGCTTCCTTGCCGAGCACCTCGGGGGCACGCTCGAGTAGATGTTCCGCATACGACGGTGTACATGCCAGGACGGTCGGGCGGGTCAGCTGCATCATGCGGAGGAGCTTCTCGGTACCGGCCTCGGCGCCGATTGGGATTGGGGTGAGTCCCATCCGTTCCATGGCCCTGACCAGTGGGATTCCGGCGAGGTACATGGAGAGACCAAAGCCGTGAAGAACTCGATCTCCGGGACGCACGCCGATGAACTTCAGTGCCCGCTGCCACAGCGTGTCGGTGACGGTGACGTCTTGATTGGTGAACGCGTAGAAGGTCGGGTCGCCCGTGGTGCCCGATGTCGAACTGACCGACACGACATCGGAGGGATCGACCGTCAGGTGCGAGCCGAAAGGATGTCCCGCATCCGCCGACGACTCTTCTTGGAGCTGGCGATGGATCTTGGGTGTAACCAGGATCGGCAGCCTCTCCAGGTCTCCGACTGTGGAGATCGATTCGGGGTCAATGGAGAGCTCCTCAAAGAGGTCGCGGTAGAACGATCCCGAAACACAGTGGGTGATCTGTCTCACCAATTTGGCGTCGCGCTCTTCGGTTGTGATCACTGGTGCCAAGGTCATAGTTGGCGGCGATCGTCGATGGTCGGCTGGTCCCGAAGCGTTCCGACGGCGACCAGTTCCACATCAGCGGTCAGCCGCGTGGCCACCTTCACCGCGGCGGACAGACGGTCGGCTAGCCCTGATGCCTCGGGATCCACGGTTTCGACCCGGATGGTCAATTCGTCTTGGTGACCCGGCCTGGTCACGACTAGCTGGAAGGTCTCGAAAACGCCGATCTCGGAGAGGCCGTCGCCCACCTGCCCGGGTACCACGAATAGTCCCTTGACTCGGGGGATGTCTCCGTGGCGGCCCAGAATCCTGCCGATCCGTGGGGTGGTGCGACCGCTGGAGCCGACCCCATGAGTGAGTCCGGCGGTGATGTCGCCGGTGAAGTAGCGAACCATGGGATAGGCACGGCGGCGGGGGTCGGTGGCGACTACCACGCCCGGGGAGCCTTCGGGCACCGGCTTCATGGTTTCCGGATCGACGACCTCCACGATGAGATCCGGATTGATGTGCATGTCGCCGCTGCCATCTTCGGATTCGGAGGCGATGAACGGCACTTCGGAGCCTCCGTAGAACTCGCGGATGGCCGCTCCACCCCAGAATTCGCTCATGCGTTGTTTGGCGTCTGCCTCGCGTTGCTCACCAGAGACGGTGATGACTCGCAGCTCGAAGTCGTTGGCCGGGTCGAGGCCGGCTTCTGAGGCGGCGTCTCCGAGCTGGTCAAGAAAGGTGGGGAAGGCGAAGACTGCTGAAACGTTGGACCAGCGCCACACATTGAGGTGTTGCTCGTTCATCCCGATTCCACCGGGGATGGTGGCGCAGCCAATCGCTCGGCATGCGTCATCCATCAGGGTGCCGGCAATAACCCAGTGGTACATGATTGTGATGTCGACAGTGTCACTCGGGCGAAAGCCGTTGGTCCAGAAGGCCCAGGCGCCATCGTCGACCGCGATCTTCTCGTCGGCCGCGGTCCAGTATGTGGTCTGTGGCCCGGGCCCGATGTATTGGCGCACAATCTCGTCCGGATGGCACCCGATCATCGATCCGTACGGCGAGTTCGCCGCCTGATCGGCCAGTATCTCGGGTTTCTCGACTACGGGGAGATCAGCAAGAGCGTCCCAGCTGTCAATCTCCGCAAAATCGACCCCCTGGAGCCGATTGCCGTAGAAGGGGGATCTTCCCGGCAATTCGGTACCAAAGGCGCGGAGCAGCTCAAAATTGCGTCTATCGCGGCGGCGGGGGTCGGCCGCCTCGATATCGCCTTTCCAATAGCGCTGCATACGTTCTAGCCCAGTCGTTCGATCAACCAAGACCCTACCAACCAAACGTTTGGTAGGTCAACGGGCGCGGAGGCGGGGTAACTCCACCGTGTCGGGGGTCCGCCCCGTTGTGGACAGCGGGATGCTGTGCGAGTTACCAGTTACCAGTTATGAGTTATCAGTTGTCAGTAGCAGTGAGCCTCAGAGCGCTGCTCGCTGGCCAGAGAATGACGGAACGACACCGTCTAGGCGTTGTCTGACTGGTAACTGATAACTGGCAACTCATAACTTCTCGCTTCTGACACCTAGTTCTCCCGCCCCTCGAAGAACTCACTGACCCGCTCGCGGTGATCATCTGTGAGAAACAGCAGCGCCGTCGCTTCAATCGACTCCGCGATCCCGGGGGCGCCTTGGTCGCGGTTGATGAACTGTTTGGCGAGGCGGACGCCCCAGGGGGCGTTTTCCCTGATGCGGGCGGCCAGAGCGCGGGCCGCATCGAGGAGGTCGTCGGGTTCGGTGACTTCCTGGACGAGGTCGATGCCGAGCGCGGTTCGGGCGTCGATCTCTTCACCGGTCATGGCGAGGCGCCGAGTCCACCGTTTGCCGATGATCTCGGGGCCGCGGATGACGCCGTATCCGGGCATGAGGCCGACGGTTGCTTCCTTGAAGGCGAAGCGAGCGTTCGTTGACGCGATGGCAAAGTCGGACGCAATCGTGATTTCGCAGCCGCCACCGAAAGCGACGCCGTTGACTGCGGCGATGACGGTCACCTCGGCCCGCTCCAATGAGTGGAAGGCGTCATAAACCAGGCGCAGGTGGCGGCGGATGGCACTGATCGTGGTCAGTTCCTGGAACGTGGCGAAGTCGCCGCCGGCACTGAAGGCTCGGCCGGCGCCGGTGATGATGCACGTATCGACCACGGGCTCGGAGTCGCAGTAGTCCATCAGTCCGATGAGGTCGTGGAAGAACGCCCGGTCCATGGCGTTCATTTTGTCGGGCCGGTTGATGGTGGCGATGACGGTGGCGTCGTCGTCGGCCCGTTCGATATTGAATGTGTCGAGCGACATCGGGTCTCCCTGCGGTTCGGGCACTAGCGTAAACCAGCGAAGAGTCGACATGGGGCACGCTTGGTGACTGGCACACGATGACGCAGATCGCGACGCTCGATGAAGCCGCATCCTTGGTGTCCGACGGCGCCCGGGTGGGAATCGGGGGAGTGTTGCTCGAGCGCAAGCCCCTCGCCGCCATCGGTGCGGTCGCCCGCCACGGATACCGTGACCTGGTGGTTTCCACCTTTCTCGCCAGCCTCGACGCCGAGCTGTTGGTCGCGACGGGCTGTGTGGAGACTATGCGCACGGGATACGTCGGCTTTGAGCATCGGGGAGGTGCTCCTGTGTTCCGCGCTGCTGAACAGGACGGATCAATCTCCGTCGAAGCCCACTCCGAACTGACATACACCCGGGGGTTGCGGGCCGCTGCATCGGGCCTGCCGTTCCTGCCGCTGCGCGGTGCCGTGGGATCTCAGCTCGTTGCTGATCTCGATCTGCGAGAGGTGGAGGATCCCTACGGCTCGGGTCCGGTGTTGGTGGCGCCGGCATCGCCGCTCGACGTGGCTTTGATCCACACTCATGAAGCCGATCGCCATGGAGTAGTGGCGGCGCCCGCCTTGCAGACCTTCCTGTGGGACTCCGACGCGGCGTTGGCTGCAGCTGCCGCAACGGTGGTTGTCACCGCAGAGCGCATCGTCGACCGGGTCGAGGGGCCAGCTCTTCTGACAGGGATTGACGTCGACATAGTTGTCGAGGCACCAGGGGGGGCTGCTCCGCTCGGTCTTCCCGGTGAGTACGGCGCCGACGAGGATTGGCTTGCCACCTATCTGGCTCACGACGACCCGGTGCAGTATCTCAACGATTGGATCTCAGCAGGGATGACGCAATGAGGGTGGCGGACTGGATGGTGTGGCGCCTGAGTTGCCAAGCGGTGCCCGGCGACGTAATCGTCGTGGGTGTTGCGACCCCGCTGGCTCTGTGCGCCGCGTTCGTTGCCCGGGCCACCGTCCCCGGTGTGCGGGTCATGGTTGGCGGGGCCGTCGATCCCGAGCCGCACGACATTGCTGAGACCCTTTACGATCCCGCATCGCTCCCGGCCCGCAGCCACGGTGTTCTCGGCCAGGAAGCGCTCCTATCCCATTTGCAGCGGGGCACCTTCACGCTGCAGTTTGTGTCACCTGCCCAGATCGATGCATCTGGCCAGATCAATACGGTGCGGGTGACGACTCCAGGAGGGTCGAGATGGCTGGCCGGGCCCCTGGCTATCCCCGACATCACGGCCGCTGTCGGCCGCTTGGCGGCGTATCGGGCAGAGCACAGCCAACGGGTTCTGGTGCCACAGGTCGATCATGTCACCGGATCGGGCCAGCAGCCGGCCGGTTGGCGGCAGGATTATCGGCTGGCCGGTCATGGCGTGCAGACCATCGTCACCTCCCAGGCCGAGATGGCTTGGAACGATGGTCAATATGAGGTGACATCGCTGGCTCCCGGAACTTCTCTGGCGGACGTGCGTGCGGGATGCGGGTTCGCACTGAGTGACGCCGTCGAGGCAGCAAGCCCACCCGATTCATTCGGCGAGCTGCTGGAGTCGATCGATCCGTCTCGGGTACGGGATCTCGAAGCAGGAGGTGGCCATTGACCGACGACTTTTCGGTGGACTTTACCCCCGTGGCCGAGGAGGTGTTCGGCGCCGGCTCAGTGGTTGCCGATGCCAGTCGAGGACCGGTCGGCAATGGCCAGGAAACCTGGTTCTGCATGGTCTCAACCGGTGGAGACATGCGCCGCGTCGTGGTGCGGCGATCTGCCGTGTCCGGGCCGCTGAACTGGACCGACCGGGCCGCAGAGTTCGCTGCATTGAAGTGGCTGCAGCCCCAAGGTCTGCCGACACCGCCGGTCCTCCACTTCGAGCCGGACGGCGGCCGCCTCGAACGGGCCACCATCGTCATGGATCACATGCCGGGTTCACCACTGGGCCGAGTGTCCCAAGAGATCCGTGACCGGCTGGGTGCTGAACTTGGTCACAACTTGGCACGGCTGCACGAACTCGATGTGTCCTCGCTCGCGGGAGGCGCCGCGACCGCCTCGGCGGCGGCGTTGCAGCAGCTCGACTTCTGGGAGCAGCGCTATCGGAGCGACGCGTTGCAGCCGGTTCCGTTGGTGGCGGCGCTCGTGGCATGGCTTCGCAAGAATCAGCCGACCCGACAGGGATCAGTCGCGCTGCTGTGGGGCGATCCCGGCCTCTACAACATGCTGCACGATGAAGGCTCTATCACTGCACTCCTCGATTGGGAGCTGACCCACCTAGGGGATCCGATGGAGGATCTTGGCGCTGCCGTGTGGAGTTGCCGCGGTATGTGTGATCCGGAGTTGGTCGTCGCAGCGTACGAGGAGGAGTCCGGATCCTCGGTGGATCGGGACGAGTTGGCCTGGTTCGAGGCATTCGGTGCGCTGACCCGAGCGATCATGCTGCTCAACGGCGCCCGCAGCGTCGTCGAAGCAGAACCGCGGCCATCGATGATGGGCCTGTCGCTCGACCTGATGCCCAAGCTGCTCCGTCAGGCCGCCGCCACAGCCGGTTGGCCCCAGGTGGAGCCCCACCCGGCTGAGTCGCCGGACGGAGAGCCGGCTAGCTCCGCCGCCGCTCTGCGCCCCAACGTGGACGAGACACTGCGGGGTATTGCCACCTACGTGGATCAAGCCGTGCTCGACACTGTCGACGACAAGTTCGTGCGCCGCAATCTCAAGACCATCAGCGCCCTGCTGCGGACCAGCGCCATTCGTAACGAACGAGAGCACGAGGTCACGTCTGCCCGATCGAAGGCAACCGCGGACTTCCTGGCAACCCTCGCCGAGCAAGGCGTCGACGTGTCGGGTGGCCTGGAGGCGACCGCAGTGCGCCTGGAAGCCGGCGGGTCGCCCGACCACCAAACGGCCATGCGACGCCACCTCCTCGAAGACCTCACGTTGATCGAAACGCTCCTCGGCCCGCTGCGGGACCTGTACTGATAGGGAACGGCTTGTCGCCGCGGTGAGCCGTCCGCTGGCGCGTGTTGGGGTCTGCTGGTTCCCTCCGCTTCCCCCTCCGTCCCGGCCCAGAGCGGCCGGTCCTCCTCCCCCAACTGTTGCCCGCCCGGAGCGGCGTGCAACGGGGGAGGAGACACGTTCAATCGTGCGCCGTCGCTGGTCGGTAAACGGTGTCTCTCCCCCCGTCTGACTCCGCTTTGGGAGGCAGACAGTTGGGGGGAGTGGCGAGGCTTTGCGAGCCGAGGGGGGAAGCGAAGGTAGTCGACAAAGCGAACGTTGCGTCGTGGTGCGAAGTTCGCGCGGGCCGAGAGCGCGCGGCGGTGGGGTGTCCGCCGACCCGCAACACGTTGCTATCGCGCCCTCCGCTTCCCCCTCCGTCCCGGCCCAGAGCGGCCGGTCCTCCTCCCCCAACTGTTGCCCGCCCGGAGCGGCGTCTGACGGGGGAGGAGACGCGGTCGTGCGCCGTCGCTATCCCCGGGCCACCACGAGTTCACGAACGCTGCGGGTCGGCCCGTCCACTGCCGGGCCGGGCGAGTCAACGGTCACCGGCCCCGGCCCGATACGGCCTAGAAGCAATTCCACGGCCTTCTTGGTTTCGTAGCGGGCTAGTTGGTAGCCGAGGCAGAAGTGGGATCCGGCGCCGAAGGCGAGGTGGGAGGCGCGGCCGTTGGTGGTCGGGGCGGGCCGTCGTTCTAGGCCTTGGTGCAGGTCGGGGCGGTCGGGCCAGAATCGGTCCGGTTCGGAGTACGCCCGCTCGTCACGGTTCGCCGAGCCGATCGCCAACCGGACACCTCGTCCCTCGGGAATGAGGACGTTGTGCCAGGTGACGTCGCTTAGGGCCTCCCGGCCGACGTAGACCAGCGGCGGCAAGATGCGCATTGTTTCGGAGAATGCCTTGTCGAGATGCTCGCTGTCCTCCCGAGCGCGGGCCGCTTCCTCGGGGTGGGTGAGGAGCAGCCAGGAGAGGTTCGAGATCGACTTATCGGTGGTCTCCCCACCGGCGGTCAGCAGTAGCGCCACGTAGGCCCCGAGCTCACCAGGGTCGAGACGTTCGCCTTCTTCTTCGGCGTGCACCAGTCGTGAGATCAGATCGTCGCCGGGCTTGATCCGACGGGCTTCGACCATGGGAGCGATGTATGCCTTCAGTTCGTCGGCTGCCTCGCGGCCCCGGCGGCGGGCTTCGTCGTCGACCCAGACTCCAGCCATCATCGCTTCGTACCAGACGAAGAACTGACCGTGGTCCTCACGCGGGAGCCCAAGCAGAGAGGCAATCACCGATACCGGCAGCCGATGGGCGATCGTGGCGACAACATCCACGGGCCCGCCGTCGGCGAAGGCGTCGTCAAGGACCTCGGCAGCCACCTCGTCGATCAGATCGTGATATGCCTCGAGCCGCACTCCCATCAGGAGCGGCGACACGATCGTGCGCCGTCGAACATGCTCCTTGCCGTCCAACTGCAAGAGCATCGGCCCGAACACTCGCCCCATCGTTTTGCGGTAGACCCGGCTGGAGAACGTCTCAGCCTCAGTGAACGCTCGCCGCACGTCGGCGTGGCGGGTGACCATGTAGACATTGGCGATCTCGTCGTAGAAGACCGGGTGGTTGTCGCGCAGCTCCTGCCAGACGGGTTCCGGGTTCTGGTCGTGGGCAGTGTCATGAAGCCGAGTCGCCGCGAATCCGGTCATACGGCCCGCCCCACGTTGTCGCCCTCGCGGAATGCGTGCAGCGCGGTGCGGCCGGCCACCGCGTCTCCTGCCAGGTGCACCTCGACTCCGAGCTCCTCGGCCACTCGCATCAAATCGAGGCGGGGCAGCTTCTGGCCACCCATCACGACCAGATCGGCGGGAATCTCGAGAGCTTCTCTCGAATAGACGTGGCGCCCGATGACCGTGCCCTCGGCATATCCAGTGACGACCGACGACGTGTGCATGGCGACGTTGAGCGAATGGAGCCGCTCCATGTGGCCCCGGATATGGGTGAAGCCGATGTTGGGTCCGATCGAGGGGAACGGAGTAACGATGGCCACCGTGGCTCCCTCGCTCGCCAGGTGCTCGGCACAGAAAGCCTGCTCCTGATAGCCAACGTGATCGACGAGCACGATCCGGCGCCCCGCTACCTGGAGTCCCATCGCCTCTGCCGTGTCGACCGTTTCCACCAGCGGGGTGGTCACCGAGTCGGCGCCATCGGCTCCAGTCGCGAGGACTAGGACATCCGGTTGCAGTTCTTCGAGGAGGGTCCGGTCGACCTCAGTGCTGTAGCGGATGTCCACACCCAGGATCTCCAGCTCGCCGACGATCCAGGTCACGGCGCCCATCAGCTCGCAAGGCGGTCCCAGGCTCTCGACTGCCCGCAACGCCCCGCCGGGAACGTGACGCACCTCGGCAACTGTCACCCGATGGCCACGGCGGGCCGCGATCTCGGCCGCCTTGAGGCCGGCCGGACCGGCTCCGACGACGAGCACCTTGCGCGGCGCGGGCACGATCTCGAGCGGTTCGAGCCGCCATTCCCGACCGACGTCCGGGTTGTGGAAGCAGGTGATTGGCAGAGCCCGTTCCATGCGATCGACACACCCGCTGTTGGCGCCAACACAGGGACGAACCCGGTCCGACTCGCCGCGCTGGGTCTTGATGACCAGATCGGGGTCGGCGATCTGAGCCCGGGTCATCGCCACCAGATCGCACGATTCATCCTCGAGTGCTTGCTCTGCCTGTCCCGCATCCATGATCTTGCCGACGGCGATCACCGGGACGCCACCGGCAACCCGGCGCAGCCCGGCCGTCAGTGGCAGGAACTCGCCCCGGGTGGCGTAGAAGTCGCCGATCGCCTTGGCGTAGTGGGCCGAGCGAGCCCCTTCGGAGTGGTTCAGGTAGTCGAGCTGACCGGTGGCGCAGGCATGCTCGGCGACCTCGGCCAGTCCGGTGAACCCGAGGCCGCCCCGCTCGGGCCGAATCCAGTCTTCCGCCGAGATCCGCAGCCCCATGATCTTGTCAGAACCAATGGCAGCCCGGACCCGGGCCATAACCTCGTCGAGGAAGCGGAACTGTTTGCCCCATTCGTCGTCGCGCTGGTTGGCCCACGGACTGAATGACTGCTGCAGCAGGTACCCGTGGGTGGCGTGGAGTTCGACGCCATCAAGCCCGCCTTCGACCACGACCTCGGCGGTGGCGACGTAGCCGTCGATGACCGACTCGATCTGGGCTGCAGTCATCTCATGGACGGCTTCCCAACCAGATGGGGACAGGATCGGACTGAAACCCCACAGGGCCGCCAGGTCTTCGTTGCCCTCGGAACGGAACTGACCGCCAAAGTGAGCCAACTGCACCACGGTGCGGGTGCCATGAGCGTGCAGAGCAGCCGCCATCGCGGCGAACTTGGGGAGGATGTCGTCGCGCTCCCACATGAAGTGCCCGTCTGGCTGGCTGGAGGGATGCACCTGCATCGCCTGCTGGATGATGAACCCGCAGCCCCCGGCGGCACGCCGCTCCTGATAAGCGATGTACTGATCGGGGGCGACCCCGGGCCGGTAGAAGTCGAGGAACGCCCCGTGGGCGGTGGAGACAACACGATTGCGCAGCTCGACGGGACCAATCTTCATCGGGGTGAACAGCTTCAAGCGCCGTCTCCCCGATATCCACTCTCGAGCAACGTGCCGATCATCCCCGAGATCGCTTCGCCGGTGAGGGGACCGTCGGATCGGTACCACTGCGACACCCAGCTGTAGGCCGACAGCAAAGTGCCGATGGCGACCACCGGATCGATGTCGGCGAACTCTCCGGCTGCGACGCCGGCGGCGTAGACCGCCCGGACCTCGTGCTCATAGGCGCCATCGAGCGAGCGGATCTCCTCGCCGCGATCGGTCGTGAGCTGGGCACTCTCTCTAGCAAACACGGTGTTGGCATCGACGTTGAGTAGAACGCGTTCGACATGAGCGGTCAGGATTCGGCGCAGCTGCTCGGTCGGCGAACCCCCGGTGGCGCGGATCTGGCGAACCTCTTCGAGAGCCGGTTCGACGATGTCGCGGTGGATCTCAAACAGGATCTGATCCTTGGAGTCGAACCAGTGATAGATCGCCGGCTTGGTGAATCCAATCTCGGCTGCCACGTCGTCGAGGGTCGTGCGGGCGTAGCCCTTTTCGGAGAAGAGCCGCGTGGCGATTCGCAGAATCTGCGCTCGGCGGTCCTCGACCATCGTCACAAGCCCGCCTCCGTCACCCGCTCGCCCGACGGCCAGGCGAAGCCGAGAGCAGCGATGAGTGTCTCCCGTGTCTGGTGCGGTTCGATGATGTCGTCGAGGGCCAGGTGGGCGGCGGCTTCCCACGGAGCCGACTCGTCTTGCCATTGGGCGATCTGCTCTTCCTGGAACTTGGCCGCCTCTTCGGGTTCCATGGCATCGATACGTCGTCGATACACGGTGCGGACTCCGGGGGCCGGTGCCATGAAGCCAATTTCGGCGGTCGGCCATGCGAACAGGAAGTCGGGCTTGGTGGGCCTGCCACCGAGTGCGAAGTGGCCTCCGCCATATGCCTTGCGCATGACGACGCCCAGCTTGGGGACTCGGGCTCGGGCGAGCCGTGCCGCCATTCGCTCGTAGCCACGGAGCACGCCGGCGGATTCCGCCACCGCCCCCACCATTAGCCCGGGGACGTCTTGGAAGAACAGCAGCGGCAGGTTGAAGCGGTCGCAGAGATCGATGAACTCGGTGCACTTGGCAAGGGCCGGCGCATCGAGCACGCCATTGCGTTGCGAGGGCTGGCTGGCGATAACTCCGACCGGCCATCCGTCCAGGCGCGACAGCGCAGTCACTACACCGGGACCGCGGCGATCGCCCACATAGAGCGTTGACTGTCCGTCGAGGATCGTCTCGAGAACGGGCTTGATGTCGTACGTGTGACGGGGTTCGCTGGGGACGAGGTTGGCGATTTCGGTCGGGTCGCCATCGGGCTCGGTCGTCGACCAGCGCGGAGCCGGTTCGGCGGCGTTCTGCGGAAAGAATGACAGCAGCGCGTTGACCAGAGTTATCGCCTCAGCCTCGGTGCCGGTGACGATATGGGCGTTACCCGCCTCGATTGCCGCGGTTGGGCCGCCTAGCTCGCGGTCGCTGACAACCTCGGCGATCGCCTCCGCAATAACGGGAGGGCCGGCGAGGGCAACGGCGGCCTGCTGGGTCATGATGACGATGTCTGCCGAGGCGGCATGTAGTCCGGCGTCGCCGTAGGAAGGGCCCAGTGCCACCGTGATCCGCGGGATGTCGGGGCGACCGGGCGCCGACTGCAGAAATCTGTCGAAGTCGAACGGGAGATGGCTGAAGCGCCACCCGACGACGTCAGGGATTCGTCCGCCGTCGGCATCGGCGAGGACGACCAGCGGGAAACCTTTCTCTCCGCACGTCTCGGCGATGCGGCCCTGCTTGCGCATCGACGTTGGGGCGGTGGTTCCGGCAAGGACCGATGGGTCGAGGGCGATGACGCCGACAGGTCGGTCGTCGATGCGGCCGTAGCCGGTGACAACACCGTCTCCGGGAACCGGCCGTTCCAGCCGCCGTTCCGGCTCAGCGAGCAAGCCGACCTCAAACCAAGACCCATCATCGACCAGTACGTCGATTCGTTGCCGAGCGTTGAGTCTTCCCTCCTCGGCCAACTTGGCGAGGCGGTCCTCGCCGCCCATCGCCAGCGCCTGTTGGCGGCGGCGGGCCAGTTCCTCATGTCGATCGGTACTCATGTCACGGTGCCGCTCATGTCAACAACCCTCGAACGTGGGGGAGCGACCTTCCACGAAGGCGGCCAATCCCTCGGCGTGGTCGGCTGTGGTCATCAGTATCGGAATGTCCTCGGCGGTCACCTGGTAGCTGCCGGCGGCTCGCTGGGCCATTGCGGTACGTTTGGCGGCTGCCAAGGCCAGAGGTGCTTGGGCGGCGATGTCGGAGACCAGCGAACGGACAGTCTCGGCGAGCTCCGAGGACTCGGCTGTGATGGTGACAATGCAGCCGTCCCGAGCGGTCTCGCCGTCAACGAACCGGCCCGTGTAGATGAGGTAGTCGAGGAGGCGTGGTGAGATGCGGCCCTGCGCTCTGGCAACGGCGACCCCGGGGTAGAGGCCGACCTTGCCCTCGGGCAGGCCAAACCTGGCCCGCTCGGTGGCGACAACGATGTCGGACACGATGGCGAGCTCGCAACCGCCGCCCACGGCGATCCCGTCGACAACCGCCACCGTCGGCATTGGAAGTCGCTCATAAGCGACGTACGCAGCCAGCACCTCGCGAAGGTATGCCTGGCGTTCGGTCAACGAGGTGAGTGCGGCGAAGTCATCGAAGTCGCCGCCGGCCGAGAATGAGCCACCGGCACCCCGGAGCACTGTCACCCGAACGGTTGGTGTGCTTGCGATCGTCTCGCATGCGGCGGCGAATGCCTGCCACATGTCGGAGGAGAAGGCGTTGCGTTGCTCCGGGCGATCGATGGTGATAGTGGCGACGGCGCCCTCGATATCGAGGTTCAGGCTCATGTGGGCCTCTGTCTGTTCATGGCTGCGCTACTCATTGAGTTAGCTTACTGACTGGTAAGTAAGCTGGCTACTCCTCTTGTTTCTCTTGGCTTTTCATCCAGAGCCCCCACCGATCCGTCACGAATCGTGCATTGGTGATCGTGCCGTTCGTGATCGTGCCAATGCCCGCGGCGGCAAGCACAACGTCGCCCTGGATCGGCAAATCTGACTCGTCCCCGTTTGTGACCGTTGGCCCCGCAATGTCAATGGCGGCGGCGAACCGATCACCGG
>JAAELU010000543.1 GCA_024226255.1 bacterium
CCACGAGCTGTCGATTCCACCGGCGTCCACAGCCGTCCACAACAATCCACAGAGAATGGCCCCCAACTTGGCCCCCAGCGAGGGCAAGACGGCAGCGGTTGTCCATTGTGGCAGTATCCGAACAGCCGCCCATGTCCGTGCCAACGTCTCACGCTTCGGCGACGCTACCCAGCGTTGACGTCGCCCGATCCCGGTTTGGGTTCCTCGGCCTCGTCGGACTCAACGGCAATGGCCTCATTGTTACCTGTCTGCTCGCCGGCATCGACACCGGCGTCGGCGTCGCCGAAAGGACCATCCAGGTCGGCAGGCTCGTCCTCGAGCATGATCCACAGGACCACATAGAGGAGGATCCCAACGCCGCCCAGCGCAAGCACGACCCAGACGGCTCTGACCAATGTCGTATCGATGTCGAAATACTTGGCGACCCCCGAAGCGACCCCGGCGATCTTCTTGTCGTTCGGGTCCTTGTATAGCTTCCTCTGTCTCCTGCTCGAATTGGTCATTGCTCGCTCCTTATGTAGTGGCTAGCCAACAGGACGTTTCCCCCAACTCGCCCATTGCCACATGATGAACCGTTGTCTGATCTTGACAAGTCCTTCTCGGCGAGCAGTGCGGGCATATGCTTCTCCTATCTCAAGCTGCTGGGTTATAGGCGCCCGGTTCGTTGCAGGTTGACCAGCGCGAACCAGCCAGGAAGGATCGGAAGCCAGAACGTGATGAGCCTGAAGAGCATTACTGCCGCGAATGCTGTGGATCCTGCGATGCCGACTGCTGTGTAGCCGGCGACGAGTGCGGCTTCGGTCGCCCCGAGTCCGCCGGGTGTTGGCGCGGCGGTCGCTACTGCTGATCCCACCAGGTATACGAGGGCGGCTGTGGCTATCGGCAGATCTGCTCCAAAGGCGTTGAGGGCGGCGATCATGGCGAAGGTGTAGCTCAGGGTGACGATCGCTGACCCGGTGAACAGCGCAAACAGCTTGGCTGGGGTTCTGGCGATTGCGGTGACCGATGATGCCGCGGCTCGAAGTGCGGGGATGAGGTTGCGGGTGAGGAGTTTTCGGCCGATCGGCAGGATCATGAAGGCTCCGGACAGTCCAATGACGACGATTACGCCAATAGCGGTGGTTCTTGCGTCGGGTATGGGCAGGCTGACCTCGTTGGATTGGCCGGCGACAACCGCGAACAGTGCAAGCAACGACACATGGATTATCGTTCCTGCCACGGTGTTGAGGCCGACAGCCGATACGGCCATGGGCAGGGTCAGGTTCTGTTTTTGAAGAAACCGCACGTT
Organism: bacterium; assembly: GCA_024226255.1. Classification (GTDB taxonomy): domain Bacteria; phylum Actinomycetota; class Acidimicrobiia; order Spongiisociales; family UBA5794; genus JAHEJX01. The sequence continues at coordinate 1,289 of JAAELU010000543.1, forward strand.
GGTGGCTAGTCCGCCGACCTTGGCCGGGGTCACTCTGTTGGAGAACGATGATGCGAGCTGTGCTGTCAGGACCGGGACCAGCTGGAGACGGACTGGTACCGCTCCGAGCATGCCGGTTGCGGCTCCTACGTAGGTCAGCGCCGAGGCAACGACAACTACTGCGGCCCAACCGAGGTCCGCACCGCGCAGCTCGTCGAAGAACCCGCTGGCCGCGGCGAACTGTGGGATCAACACATACAGCGACAACGCGGCGGTCGCCATAATGAGGAGAGTCCCGGGCTTGATCCGCTCTAGCTTCTCGTATCCAACCTCGTCGATTCCTACAGCGGTGGCGGCCACCGCACGCAGCTTGGCGTGGTCCTCGGACTTGCCAATTTGGCTGGCCGTTGCCGAGCTGAGCGCCAGGGGCTGGATCCAGGGCAGCGCTTCAGCAATCGTGTCCCGGCCAGTGGCCTCGACTGCGACCGTTACAGCTCGCTCCACCCCGACGACCGCGGCGGTGGAGGCAAGCAGCTCGGCGTTGTCACGTGCCAGGAGAGAATCGTCGGCGGCCAACTCGGCGAACCCGAAATCGATGATCCAGGGCACCCCGTCGTCGGCGATAAAGATGTTTGCCAGGCGCAGATCACGGTGTGCGATCGCTGCGTCCCGCAGCAGCCCAACCAGTTGCCAGACGTTCGTGAGCATCTCATCGGTGATCTCGCTCGTTTCGACCGCATCGAGCGACCTGCCATCGATCTTGGTGTAAGCGAGCAGCATCCCATCACTGCCGACCTCAGCAACCGTCACTAACCGCGGGGTACGGATTCCACGGCTCTCGGCGGCAAGAGAGAGGAACGCTTCGTGTTCAACCGCCCGCCGCAGCGAAGAGAACGGTTGCCGGTCACCGGCCCGCCGTAGCCGAATCATGCGATAGACCCGGAAGAGCAGGTCGGCAGCTCGATGGTCGGAGCCGAGCGTCTTGACAAACAACTCGTCGCCATCAGCAACGGTGACAAACCACGGAACCGAGCCACGAGCATCCACCGCAGCTCGCCTGACATCAACTGCAGCGATCCGGTCCCGCTCGAGTGTGGACGTCAGCTCGCCTGTTGTCGGGGTCCGATCTCGGGTCCTCATCATGAGCGCCACGAGCGCACCGGCAACGACACCGACCCCGATGTCGAACGGCAGCGTAATGACAGAGAGGGCTCCCCCCACGAAAGAAAGAGCCACAGTTGCCACACCAACCGCCACAACCCAGGGGCGCAAGCGCGACCCTATCCACACGCTCGAGACGGTGAGCACTGCCGCCATCATCGCAACACCATCTCCCCCGAGCCCCTGCTCTGATCCGCCTTCGACCG
>JAAELU010000544.1 GCA_024226255.1 bacterium
AGAGGGTTACCGCGCAGGAGATCGCGCTCATCGCGAAAAACGGCAACTTCTCCCGAATCCTCGGAAGCCAGGTGTGGGGCGCCCCTGGCCGAACGCGATCGAGGGGCCACCGATCGAGCAGAAGGAGAACCAGCGGCAAGCTGACCACCATGGGCTTGGCCATCAGGCCCAGCGCGAAGCAGACGGCCGTGGCAACGTACCGCGATGGCGTTGGCCGCTGAACGAAACGAGCGTAGGCCACCAGCGTCAGCATCCAGAACAACCCGCTCAGCACGTCCTTCCGCTCGGCGATCCACGCCACCGATTCGACGTGCAGCGGGTGCACCGCAAACAACGCCGCGACAATCGTGCTCCTCCATAGCCGGCCCGTCATCCGCGTCAAAGCCACGGCCAGCATCAGCGTTGCGGCGAGATGCAAGAACAGGTTCGTCCGGTGGAAACCGGAGGCGCCGCCCCCCCAGAGCTCGACGTCAATCATCAACGAGATCCAGGTCAGCGGGTGCCAGTTGGCCTGGTGGGTTGTCGTGAAGGCCCACCCGATATTCTCGAGGCTCAATCCCTGAAGTACCCGGGTGTTATCGGTAACGTACCCTGCATCGTCGAGGCCGGCGAACCCGTACCCTGCAAGCGGATAGAAGACGACGATTACCAGGAGGGTCAACAGCGCACCGGCCATGTATGACGCGCGATGGTTCATGGTTCGTCGATGCGTAGCCGTGGCGGCGAATCGAGGGTCGACGCCCCCTCGGGCTCGAGCCGTACCCGTGCACCACGGAAGTCGATGACCAGCGCAACCTGGCCCAGCAGCGAATTTCCGAGGATTCCCGAGATCGAGGTCCCCAACGATTCACTCAGTGCGTCCATCTCGATGCTCAACGCGTTGTGGTTGAGCTGGCTGACCCCGCCGACATGCAGCTCGAGCATCGAGGCCTCATAGACCACGTCAACCGGACCCGATAGCCCCCGCACCGAACCCTCGGAGCGACTCATCGCGTCGCCCCGGCGACCGAGCGTCGGCGAGAAGAGATTGCCCGGTGCCCCGGAATCGATCAGAAAGTAGCCCGCCGGGGCACCGTTGACCCGGGCTTGAATCAGCAAACGGCCTGAGATCAGGCGGACCGGCGAAGAATCCTCGAGCCAGGGGTGATGGGCGTCACCCGACGGACCGTGGGGTGAGAGCTCGAGAACTCGACGAGACGGGTCGATCCTGATCAGGAAGTCCTCGAACACGTCGGCACCGATCACGCCGTCCACGCCGGGAATGAGCGCCTTCGACGTAACCCTGACCGGTACGTCGGCGAACCTCAGATCACCGACTCTCATCGTTCGGAAAGTTCCCCAACGGGCCTCCTGAGCCGGCCCGCTTCCGACGCCACTGACATCGGCCGGGCCGAACAGCTCGACACCGGTACGCCGGGTAGCCTTCTGCCGCATCACGACACCGGAAGCTCCGGTATCGAACAGCAACCGCCGGGGCGGACGATCGTTGAACGAGACTTCGACAGCCAGGCCTCGAACGCGGATTCCTTGCTGAGTCTTTTTTTGCACCAGCGACAGCGGTACGACATGGGCGCGATCCCGAAGGTCGGGGCGAAACGGCCTGGGCCGCCGCGCTGCAGGAGGACGATCCATCCAGTCTTGGAACTCCGCGACGGTCACCGGGTGCTCGGA
>JAAELU010000545.1 GCA_024226255.1 bacterium
CGACAGCAACAACACCAAAGGTTTCTCCACCGACTTCATCGGGCAAAACTATGAATGGCCGGAGGCGAGCTACGCCGAGCGGGAGGCGATCAGGGCCCGCCACCTCCTCTACCAGCAGGGGCTCATGTGGACCCTGGCAAACCACCCGCGCGTGCCAAAGTCGGTGCGCAACCAGGCCGGCAAGTGGGGCATGTGCCGCGACGAGTTCGTCGAGGGCGGCGGCTGGCAGGAGCAGCTCTACGTCCGCGAGGCACGGCGACTGGTGGGCAAGTTCGTGATGACCGAGAACCACTGCCGGGGGAACGCACCGGTGTCGGCCTCGGTCGGGATGGGTGCCTACACGATGGACTCGCACCACGTGCAACGCTATGTCAACGCGAACGGCCATGTGAAGAACGAGGGCGATGTCGAGGTCGGCGGCTTCCCGCCGTACCCGATCGACTACGGGTCGATCGTCCCGAAGGCCTCCGAATGCGAGAACCTGCTCGTGCCGGTGTGCCTCTCCGCCAGCCACATGGCCTTCGGCTCGATCCGGATGGAGCCGGTGTTCATGGTGCTCGGGCAGTCCGCGGCCACTGCCGCGGCCTTCGCCATCGACGACGATGTCGCGGTGCAGGATGTCGATTATGGAAAACTCTCGACTCAACTGCTGGCCGACGA
>JAAELU010000546.1 GCA_024226255.1 bacterium
CTGGTCTGAGTCAGAAGAAGAAGAAGCCGGAAGAAGAAGAAGCCGGAAGAAGAAGCCAGAAGGCAGACATCAGACGTCAGAACCGACTCGGTGTTGACTTGCCCTCCGCTTCTAGCTGATTTCTGACTCCTGGTTTCTGGCTTCGCTGCGACGACACGGAGGCGCGTCACGTCAGATCCGAACCTCCCTAGTGGTTCTGTTCGGGTGGCAAGCTTTCCGGGTCGATTCCGTAGCGCTCGATGGCGTCGAGGACGACCTTGGGTTCGATGCCTCCCGACTGAGCCAAGCTGTGAAGGACGGCTACCACCACGTGGCCTTCGTCGATTTCGAAGAACCTTCGCAGTGCTTCTCGACTGTCGCTGCGGCCGAAACCGTCTGTGCCGAGGGGCGTGAAGCTTCCGGTCACCCAGCGCGCCACTTGATCCGGAATCGCCTTCATGTAGTCGGTGACCGCAATGGTTGGCCCTCCCACGGTATCTAGATGCCGGGTCACGTAGGGGACCCGTGGCTCTTGGTCGGGGTGCAGGCGGTTCCACCGCTCGACTTCCAGCGCTTCTTCGCGCAGGGCCTTGTAGGAGGTAGCGCTCCACAGTTCGGCGCCGACGCCGTATTCGTCGGCCAACGTATTTTGGGCTGCCCGGGCGGCGAGATGGGCTGAGCCGGAGAAGACGATCGCCGCTTTGTGCTCGCGGCCTTCGGGCGCTCGATCCCACCGGTAGAGGCCCTTGATGATGCCGTCGTCGATACCTTCCGGCTTGGCCGGGTGAGTGTGGGCCTCGTTGTAGAGCGTGATGTAGTAGAAGATGTCCTCACCGCTGCCATACATACGATGTAGGCCGTTCTCGATGATGATCCCGAGCTCGTAGGCGAACGCCGGGTCATAGGCCTGGCACACCGGCACCGTCGAGGCCATCAACAGCGAATGGCCGTCCTGGTGTTGCAGGCCCTCGCCCATGAGCGTGGTGCGGCCGGCAGTAGCCCCGAGGAGGAATCCTCGTGCCCGCGAGTCGGCGGCTGACCAGATGAGGTCGCCGACCCGCTGGAAGCCGAACATCGAGTAGAACGTGAAGAAGGGCACCATCGGCACGCCTCGGGTCGCATAAGAGGTGGCGGCGGCGATCCAGCTCGCCATGGAACCGGCCTCGGTGATGCCCTCTTCGAGAATCTGGCCGTCCTGTGACTCCTTGTAGGACAGCAGCAGGTGGGAGTCGACCGGCTCGTAGAGCTGGCCTTGCGAAGCGTAGATGCGTAGCTCCTTGAACAGTGCGTCCATGCCGAACGTGCGGCCCTCGTCGGGAATGATGGGGACGACACGTTTGCCGAACTCGCCGGCCCGAGTGAGACTGCGCAACAGTCTTGTGAACACACCGGTGGTGGAGACCTCGACACTTCCGGATCCTGCCTCAAACTCGGCAAAGGGCTCGTGTGGCGGCAACTCGAGCGGCAGGCGGTCCTCTACGATCCGTTGCGGCAGATGACCCTTGAGCGCGGTGCGTCGCTCCATCAGGTAGTCGAATTCTGGAGAGCCTGTCGCCGGTCGGAAGTATGGCGGGTTCTCCGGATCTTCGAGGATCGACTCTGTGGGAATGTCATCCTGCAGTCCAAGCTCATCGCGCAGGACGAGCAACTGATCCGAGGACAGTTTCTTTACCTGATGGGTCGTGTTGCCGCCCTGGACACCCTCGCCCAGCATGAAACCCTTGATGGTCTTCGCCAGGATCACCGTTGGGCCGTTCGTGAGCTCGGTGGCTTGCTTGTAGGCGGTGTAGAGCTTCTGATAGTCATGTCCGCCGCGGCGCAGTGCCCAAACCTCGTCGTTGCTCAGATGAGCGGCAAGCGCACTCAGCTCCTCGTCCGGGCCGAAGAAGTTCTCCTTGACGTAGGCACCGTCGCGCGCTTTGTACCGCTGATACTCGCCGTCGACCGATTCGTTCATGCGGCGGACCAAATGGCCGCCCTTGTCGGCTGCGAGCAGTGGATCCCAGTTGGTGCCCCAGATGACCTTGATCGCGTTCCAGCCGGCACCACGGAACATGGCCTCGAGCTCTTGAATGATCTTGCCGTTGCCACGGACGGGACCGTCGAGGCGCTGCAGGTTGCAGTTGACGACCCAGGTGAGGTTGTCGAGCTTCTCCCGTCCGGCCAGTGAGATTGAGCCCAATGTCTCCGGCTCATCGCTCTCGCCGTCGCCGATAAAACACCAGACCCGTGAGCCGGTGGTATCGGCAATACCCCGGTGTTCGAGGTAGCGCAGGAACCTGGCCTGATAGATCGAGTTGATCGGTCCCAGGCCCATCGAGACCGTCGGGTACTCCCAGAACTCTGGCATCAACCTGGGGTGGGGGTAGCTCGACAGCCCGCCGCCGATCTCGCGGCGGAAGCGGTCCAGGTCGCTGTCGTCGATACGCCGTTCGGCATAAGCACGGGCATAGATCCCGGGGGAGGCGTGGCCCTGGATGTACACATGATCGCCGGGTCCTTCTGCGTGGCCCTTGAAGAAGTGGTTGAAGCCAACGTCGTAGAGCATCGCGGATGAGGCAAACGACGACAGGTGTCCGCCGATGCCGTCCACCGCGAGGTTTGCCTTGGTGACCATGGCGACGGCGTTCCAGCGAATTATGCGACGCAGCCTCTGTTCTATCGCGATATCGCCGGGGAAGGGGCGATCGAAGTCCGGTGGGATCGTGTTGATATACGGCGTGCTGACTGCCCGCGGTACTCCGATTTGACGCTCTTGAGCATGGCGCAGCAGTTGGGCGATTATGTAGCGGGCGCGTGGTGCTCCATCGGCAGTGATGACCTCGTCGAGCGACTCGAGCCATTCCGCGGTTTCAGCGGGGAACGCATCGGGTATCTGGTGCGTGAAATCGTCGCCGGGCACTGCCTGGTTCTCCATGTTCGTGAAGACGGAACCCTACACCTCAGGGGAGCCGTAACTGGCGACAGATCTGCAAAGAGTTGACGCTAAGGGTGCTAGCCGACTACGGTCTGTGGCGCTTGTGGGGCAAGCAGAGGTAGAGGGGCGTTCATTACCGGAGGATCATTCCATTTTGAACGCAATTGCCCACTATCCATCACCAAAACAACGACCATCCAGGGTCCGGAGTCGTGTCTACGCGCTCGCATTAGCGCTGCTGATGTCACTCGTAGTGGTCGCTACCAGCCCAGGCGAAGGACACGCGGCAGCACAGAGCTGCCCCGAGTTCTCCAACGCCACAACCATCGGCAGTCTCGGACGAAGCTCGATCAACGAAGCTTCTGGCCTCGTTGCGTCCCGCGACCATTCGAACCGATTCTGGCTTCACAACGACAGCGGCGGCAGTGCCCGAATCTTCGCCATGACCCAAACGGGGGCGGACCGCGGGACCGTCAACCTCGGCAACCGGCCGGCCAGCGATTTTGAGGACATTGCTATCGGACCCGGCCCGGGTTCGAAGGAGTATCTGTACATCGCCGACATCGGCAACAACAACCACGGCCGAGCGACCGTGCGGATCTACCGCATTCTCGAACCGACCCCGCCTGGGGCCGGCAAGACGATCACCATCCCCGACAGCCAGATCGAGACTTTTGTCTACGCCTACGAGAACCCGAACAATCCGGGGACTCACTGGCGGCGCAATGCTGAGAGCCTCATTATCGACCCGATCTCCGGAGATCTGATTGTCTTCGAGAAGCAGGTGCAGACGATCAACGGCAAGTCCAACATGGGCTGGGTCTACAAGATCGACAAAGACAACCTGGTCGAGGGGTCAACCATCACTGCCAAGCCGAAGACCGCGGTCAAGCAGCGGATCGACACCAAGTACTCGCCGCTCACGGGCGCCGACATCTCGGTAGACGGCAAGCTGATTATCGCCAAGAACGGGGCGGAGACGTTTGCATGGCTCCGGTCTTCGGGACAGAACGTGTTCGCAGCGCTGGCCGCCCATCCGGTGACCTCCTGCATCGCACCGTCGACGCCCGGCGAGGCAATCGCGATTCTGCCCAACGGTTCGGCGTTCATCACGGTCACCGAGCGGGTGCATGCTCCGGTCTGGCAGATTGGTGTCGACTATGACGGTGCGCCACCCCCACCGCCTCCTCCACCCCCACCGGGCGGTGGCTACGTTTGCGCTGGTCGGGCTGCGACGATCATCGGCACCAACGGTGACGACGTTCTGATCGGCACTGATCGTGTTGACGTGATCATGGGCCTCGACGGTGACGACGTGATCAAGGGAATGGGCCGCGGGGATTACATCTGTGGTGGCGACGGCAAGGATCGGATTTATGGCAACTCCGGCCACGACACTCTGAACGGCAACGGTCACGCGGATGTCATCAAGGGCGGTTCCGGCAATGACTTCATCCTCGGCGATACCGGTCACGATCGGCTATTCGGCCACCACGGCGCCGACTACATCGCCGGTGCTACCGGTAACGACAGACTCGAGGGCGGTAGGGGCCCTGACGAGCTTATGGCGGGGGCAGGTGTCGACCGCTGCATCGGTGGTGCAGGAGACGATGAGTACCAGTCCTGCGAATGAGACTTGTCCGAACAAGGACTCAGAAGGAGAGGGCGGCGCCTGCAAGGCGCCGCCCTCTCTTGGTCAATGGGCCCCGTGCCTAGACGTACTACGGAATACGTAATACGAACTCCCGGGTGAAGCCCGCCGATCACCCAACCGCCGCCTATCCGCGATCCTCTTCCTTGGTCTGTTCTCGGACCTTGGCTTCTAGCTCAGCGAAGCGGTCGTCGGCGGCCTCGATATCCTCTTGGAGCATCTCGATTCGTTCGTGTGGCTCAGCGTCGAGCTCGCGTTGTTTGCGTTCCAGCTCGGCATCGAGGGCAGCCTTGGCCTTGGAGAGACCCTCCTTTGCGTCGGCGGCTTCTCGTTTGAGGATCGCAGCGATTCGGTCCCACCAGCTCATCGATTACTCCTCATCGCTCAGGGTCCGGTAGACCCCCGCATAGTGTTGGTAATGGCGCCGTCCCACCGTCGTGCTCTCGTTCTCCTCGGCACGCACCTGGCGCACGATGCGCATTGGGTTGCCAACAACGAGCATTCCGGCCGGAACGGTAGCTCCGGGAGGAACCAACGTGCCGGCGGCTACCAAGGCGCCACTCTCGACGGTTGCTCCGTTGAGGACGATGGCTCCGATTCCCACGAGGGCGCCATCTTCGACAGTTGCTCCGTGAACGATGGCCCCGTGGCCGACCGTCACATTGGCGCCGAGGTGAGCGGGGAGGTCGGCGTCGGTGTGGATCACGACGTTGTCTTGGAGGTTCGTCCCGGCGCCGACGGTAACCGGGGCAGCCTCGGCTCTGATCGATACGCCGAACCACACTGAGGCGTTGGGTCCGATGGTGACGTCACCATGGATCCGGGCGGTGTCGGCGACGAAGGCCGAGCCATCGATGTCGGGTTGCTGCAATGGGGGGAATTCGCTCATGGCAACAGCTTACGGCGCAGCTAGAAGATGAACTGAACCAGGGCCCCGACGGCTGCGATGGCCCAGAGGCCGAGTGCGGCAAGGAGGCTGACGCCGGTCGATACCAGGCTTCCCGGATTGGCCACTTGCATTATCCCCGAGATGTCGATGCCAAAATCTTCGAGATCGGTGCGGATCGAACGCACCGTCTTGAGCACCTTGAAACCACCTCGAATGAACTGTCTCCGCCGAGTGTCCTGGATGCCGTCGACCACCTCGCCCAAGCGTCCCTTGGCAAGGCTCGCCACTTCACCGAGTTGGCCGCGGATCTTGTCGCCATCAAAGGCGGCTGCCAGATTCCTGCCGTAGCGCCACAGGATCCAACCGGGGATCAGACAGACCAGCCCAATAACCCAGCCGATACCGCCGATCCGGGAGAAGACGACGACCGTGGCGGCGGCCGCCCCCAACCACGCAAATAGGGCGCCTGCCCGCATTACTAGTGAGCCACGGTCGGCGATCCAGTCGACACGGCTGATGACGGCTTCGATTGCTGCGGCGGGGCCGGATGTCATCGGAGAATCATAGGGAGAAGGGTTGCTGGGCGGCCGCGAGCGCTAGTCAACGACCAGTCCGACCTTGCCGAGGGTGGCAGGAGCGACATTGCCGCCACAGATGATCACGACGACCTTGCCGGCAACATCAGTGTGGCCTACTGCTGCGAGGGCAACTGCGGCACTGCCCTCGATTCGATCTGCGTATGTCCTCATGTACAGGCGCATCGCAGCCGCGATCTCCTCCTCGTTGATCAGGACCCAATCATCGACGAGGCTCCGGCACATGTCGAAAGTGATAGCGCCAGCTTCGATACCGCCGGCAGTGCCGTCGGAGAGTGTGAGCTGATGGTCCACCTCGATGATGCAACCGGCCGCTACCGAGTGGTGCATCGCCGCGGTATTGGCGGCTGACGCTGCGATGATGCGAGCCGACGAGTGGGTCTTCATCGTGGCGGCGACGCCCGATATCAATCCACCGCCGCCTACCGAGACTATGACCGCGTCTGCTCTGTCGAGCTGTCGCAACAGCTCGGTGGCGACGGTTCCTTGGCCGGCGACAACCGTCGGATCGTTGTACGGAGAGACGAAGACCCGGCCTGAGTCCCCGGCGGCCCTTCGGCCGGCAACCTCGGCAGCAACCGGGTCGCCGGGCAGAGCCGTGATGTCGGCCCCCAAGTCTCGAATTGCGGCCACCTTGCGTTCATCTGCGTCCGCGGAGACGAAGACCTCGACGGCGGTATCCAGACTGGCGGCTGCTCGTGCAACGGCCGCGCCGTGATTGCCGGTGGATGCGGTCACCACACCGACCCGTAGCTCTGCGGCCGTCAACGACTGAAGCTTGGCGGTAGCACCCCGTAGCTTGAACGAACCGGTGTGCTGGGCATTCTCGAGCTTGGCGTAGACCTGAATTCCGGGTCGATCGAAGGCCGCCCGCCTCTGCAGCGGCGTCTCCATGACGTTGGGTCGCAGCGATTGGTCGAGAACTACAGTCGCTGCGACGGTTTCCAAGAACATAGGCGTTGACCATACTTCGGCAGCGATGAGCGGATGCTGGGTCGGTAGTGTGTCTCCTAGCTCGATCGGTGTTAGGGAGGCTCAAAGTGCGGGTTCTACTTCTGGTGATTCACATAGCGGCGGTCGGTGCTTGGTTTGGCGCCAACGTTGCGCAGGTGGCATCGGCGGGTCGCCTGACGGCAGGTGGCGGCAAGATCGCGGCCGCTTGGATGGACACCACAGTCCTGTGGGGCCGAATCCTCTATATGCCGGCGTCGATCATCATCTTGGCGACGGGAATTGGTCTCGTCATCGACTCGGACGCCTACGACTTCAGCCAGGCATTCGTGTCGGTCGGATTCGCCGCGGTGATCATCGCGGCTGTGTTGGGGATGGTTGTCTTTGCCAAGGGCGGGGAGCAGGCATCGACGGGCTTCAACTCTGGTGATGATGCCGCCGGGCATGCCGCTGTGAAGCGCATGATGCCCTGGGGAGTCTTTGATACGGCAATTCTCGTCCTTGCCATCGTTGCCATGGTCGCCAAGTGGGGCGTTTAGCCGGAACCCGAGACTGCCGATCTAGCGTTGTAGTAGGTAAGGGGCCGAAAGCGTTCGGCCGGATTGGGAGATCAAAGTGCCGGCTGGCGGGGCTACCGACAGAAGCAGCACAACTGCGAAGCGCATTGGCGCGCTCGGAGTAGCCGTCCTGGCTTTCCTGCTTTATTCGGTGACGACTGCAACCCCCCTCGTGTCAACCGACGCTCTGCTGCCGACAACCACCTCAGCGGCCCCTGTTGTGGCTATCGCGACCCGACCGGTTCCTGCTGCCCACGCCGGTACGGAAATCGGTCACGGTTTTGCCGGTCCGGTCGCTGCTGCCGCGGAGCGCTATGCGTACGACTATCGCACGCGGTACCAGCCGGCTACGTCGATCGCTTCAGCTATCCCAGAGCCTGAAGTTCCGCTGGTCGTCGGTCTCGGCAAGTCCCGGATCGCCGACGTCGAGGCCTTGCCACCGCCACCGCCGGTCGTCACACAGTATCGGGGGTTGACGGTTCACGATGATCCCCGATCGCGCTACCAACTCGAGCTTGATCCGAGCCGTCGAGTGATTGAGGTCACGGTCGACGACGTCCCCAACGTTCTCTTCGAGATCGACTATCGGGATCGGTTCTCCGATTTTCATCGGATCGGGGTCACTCCGGTTCTGGTTGGACATCGGCTCGAGGGCAACTTCCATCGGGCTCGGGGTGAGACGACGTACCCGCTGATTACCCCCACCTTTGACGCCGGCAAAGTGACCCACACGACCGTTTCCAACGAAGGCAACTCGTTGTTGATCCGGTTCGATGGGGGCCCGTACGCCAACCTGAGCCCTGGGCGGGACAACGACCAAAGCACATACCTCGAAGTCCTGGTCGATGTGACTGAAGCCCGGGTTCGGATGGACCTCGGAGGTCTGTATTACGTCCGTCCGGCGGTTGGCGCCGAGATGTTCATCAGCAACGCCGACAACAGTTCGACGATCCGCGTCGACGAGGATGGCACCAGATTCTTGACCTACATAGAAAACCCCACCCGCGTCGAAGTTAGCGATCCCGCCTACGGCAGCTACCGAATGCGCACCGACGTGACTCGACTCCAGGTGCAATGGAACGGCGTCGGAACTGCATTCGAGCTCGACTTTGATCACGCCTACAAGGACCGCGGTCAGACCGACGTACAGACGCGCCTGGTGTTTCCGACCCCCATCGAAGCCTGACCGACGACTCCCGGCACCACTATGGGTGGCGGATGTCGCAACCTCGCATACACTGAGTCATCGTGCGTTTCTCCCGAATCTCGTTGGTTCTGGCACTGGCGGCCACTCTGCTGCCAGTTGGCCCAGCTGCGTCTGCCCGGGTCAAGACGTGTGACGGTGTCGCCGCCACGATCGTGGGAACGGCGCGTGCCGATCATCTGGTTGGGACCGACGGCCCTGACGTCATTGTCGGCCTCGGTGGCGACGATCACATTGATGGCCTGGGCGGCGATGACTTGATCTGTGGCAATGGGGGAGCCGACGTCATCAACGGCAGAGCGGGAGCCGACCGCATCTACGGTGGCGCCGGCCGCGACCTGATTCGCGGGGGCTCCGGGGCCGACCGGATGTATGGCGGGTCGGGCTCGGACACGGTCCTCGGTAGCGGTGGAAACGACACCGCCCGAGGCAACGACGGCGCCGACACCCTCTTTGGAGGAGCCGGGGACGACCGCCTCTTCGGTGGGGCCGGAGCCGACTGGTGCCGGACCGGCGAACTGGCTCGGTCGTGCCAAACGGGCAGCCCGTCGTCGGCGCACGCTGCCATACCCGGAAAGCTTCGTGTCGATGCCACCTTTGAGAATCTTGGAGTTCTGTGGTGGATTGACGGCGACATCGACAACGATGCCGCGCTCTACGTGGAGTTTCGTGAGTCCGGTTCGGCTATGTGGCGCCCCGGAGCCCCATTCATGCGAGCGTATCCATCGATCATCGTCAATGGATCACCGCTCGGCCTGAACTCACTCGGCGCCAGTGCCATGTTCCTCGAGCCCGGCACGACGTACACGATTCGCGCCACCCTGACCGACCCGGATGGCGGGGCTGACGTGAAGACGGTCACGTATCGCACCAGGGAGATGCCCACTGCCAATCCCCAAGGGACGCTGCGTCACGTCGTCCCAGGCAACGGAGGCGGATCAGGCACGGTCGGCGATCCTTATCAAGGCCTGCAGGCAGCTGCCGATGCTGCGGTTCCCGGCGACATCTTCTCGGTCGGCGCCGGCGTCTATGCCCCGTTCGAGCTGACAACCTCCGGAGTGAGTGGCTCTCCGATTGTGTTTCGTGGTCCCGACAGTGGAACTGCCCGCGTCGATGGAGGAGGAACCGACCGGGGAGTAGTGACCCTGGGCCAGTTCGATCAGATCCTGCGCCACGTGATCATCGAGGGCCTGATAATCGAGGACGGCGCCTGGGGTGTCGACGCCCAGAACACCCGCAACATCGTCATTCAGGACAACTTGATCCGCGACGTGGACTTCGGGGTCTATAACCGCCGGGGCAATGGTTGGGAGCGTAACCAGACGGTTTGTGACAACGTCATCGAAGGTCGGGTGGCATGGCCCGGACAGGGGATCCCGGGCGAACGCGGCATCGACCTGCGTGGGTACGGCAACGTTGTGTGCCACAACGAAGTTCACAATTTCGGCGACTGTGTTTCGGTGCAGCCCGCCACCGGCCCGTCTTTCGGCAACGACATCTACGGAAACGATGTGTACCTATGTGTCGATGACGGGATCGAGGTCGATTACAACCAGGCGAACGTGCGGGTCTATCGGAATCGAGTGACCAACGCCCGGATGGGGGTGAGTGTGCAACCGATGCGGGGCGGTCCGGGCTACATCTTGCGCAACGAGTTCTTCAACCTCGAGTCCAAGCCGATCAAGATGCACAATGACACATCTGGCTTCTTCATCGTGCACAACACCGGGGTGAAGCTCGGCGACGGCTACAACGATTCCGCCATGTGGCGCAATGCCGTTCTTCGCAACAATGTCTTCCTCGGAACCCGCTACGCCTTCGAATTCACAACCATCGCCGATGAGGGTTTCCGCGACCTGGACTTCAACGGTTGGGGCACGAGCAGGGCCATCGATCCGGGCGGTCCCTGGTTCAAGTGGGACAACGTCCGGTACGACCACATCGCTGATCTCCCTCCCGGGGTCGAGGACCACGGTATCGAGGTGGGTTTCGGCAACCTGCGTGATGCCGCCTTGCCCGCTTCGTGGAACGTCGCGGTAGCTCCGGGGGATCCCGATCTTCGCCTGAAAGCGGGCGGTATCGGCAAGAACGACGGTACGTGGCTTCCCAACCTGAACGATCTCGTGGAGCTGGCCGGTCGGCCCGACCTGGGAGCCTTCGAACGGGGCGCGCCGATGCCCGAGTACGGGCCTCGCTAGTCGTTCGGCAGGCCGAGGATCTTGTTGAGTCGCTCTTCGCCGGCGCCACTGACGAACCACCACCAGCCCACAATCAGCGCCGACACTGTGGCCACTGCGAGCAGAGTGAGATACCAGGCCAGCCAAACCGAGCCGTGATCGGCCAGACCGGGGAGGCCGAGCGCCAGACTGAAACCGAAACTGCTGACGCCCAGCCCGGTTATGAACAGCGTCATGAAGGCGAACCATGTGAACGGCGAGGCTGCCGCGGTAACCATCTTCGGTTCGTTGAGGGGAAAGAGGTAGGCGTCCTCGAGTTTGGCTGCGAGGAGTACCTCCTCGCCAAGCTCATCGTTGATATCCCTCTCGAGCTTCGCCGAGTAGTGGCGCGCGAATATCAGATATGAAGCGTCGAAGGCAGTGAGGGTCGCTCCCAGCAAGGCGACAATTGGAATCAGCAGAAACGCCTCGTCGACCTTCCACCAGCCGACAACAAACAAGACCAGAGTCGCCAACGTGGTGACCTTGACGTCGGTGAAGAAGCGCTCGTGGTAGAACCGCGTCATGGCGCGCATTCGGCCTAGCTGCTGGGCGGCGATCTCAGTCTTGTCCACGGTGCTCCATTCCCGAGCCCAAGATACCTATGTGGCGAATGCGTCGATGACGGTGGACCACGCTTTGAGCCCGGTCGCATCTACGAGCCCGATCAGCCCAGACACCGCTTGCGGCACCGAATGTGACGCCGGGTTGGTGGCGGAGATCAGGCCGTCCAAGGACTAGCCGCTGGACAACCCCGGGTCCCCCTAGGTCAATATGGGGGACTGTCCCTGAGGCGCTGAGGCCGCCGCCCCCATACGTTGTGTCTATGAACACAACACCAGCCCGTCCCGACCCGACCGTCGTCTCCGTGAGCTTCATGGATCGCTTTGAGGAGACCGCATTCAAATGGGGAGGTCTCATCATGATCTTCCTGGCTGTTGCTTTTGCGATGGGAATCGCAATCGACCATGGCTTGTACACGCCTCCATTGCGGGTGGCAACTGGCATTCTCATCGGAGCGGGACTCATCGCTGTCGGATTGGTGACCTATCTAGGTCGACCAGTCTTTGGCCAGAGCCTGCAGGGTGTTGGCCTGGCCGTATTGTTCCTGAGTCTGTTCGCCGGGCACCAGATGTTCGCCGTCATCAGCTATCAAAACGCCATGACGGCGACCGTTGTCGTGACCGGACTGTCCTTCTGGTTGGCCTCCCGCAGGGGTGACTCGGCGCTGGCGGCCATTGGACTGCTCGGCGGCTTGGCTGCACCGTTTGTGTTGACGCTCGGAGGTGCCTCGACTGGGGCCGCGTCCTCGGTCGCCCTCTACGCCGTCTACGCCTCCACGCTGCTTCTGGCAGCCGCCGCGTTGTATTTCATGAACGGCTGGGGGTCGCTGCTCCTCACCGCGGGCCTTCTCGCCGTCACGACGTTCAGTTCGATCGTCTACAGGTTGGATCCGGGCGATGGCGGGCGCGCTGTGGTCCAGGTTGGCTTGACCGCCGTCGCCCTGGCGTTGTGGTTGGCTCCGGTTGTCCGGACCACCATGCAGCGCTCGATTCAGGTGTCGCGGCATTCGATAGATCGGCAACTGGCTCATTTCTTCGAAGGCGCTGAGCTCGGAGCTGTGATCTGGGCGCCGGCGGCGACCGTCGTAGCCACATCCATCATCTGGTCTCTGACGTCGGCCCAGTTGGGCGCAGTAGCCCTGGCAGCGGCCGTTCTCGTCTCCGCGACTGGTCTCACGGTGCGCCGTGACCACAAGATCCTCGGATTGACGCACTTCGTCGCCGCCTCCGGACTGCTGGCTACCGCTTCGGTGCTGCTCCTCGACGGGTCAGCCCTACAGCTCGCTCTCGCAGGTCAGGCTTTTGCCTCTCTCGTTGTGGGCCGCCACGCCAAATCGCCAGTACTGACGACTGTTGGTGGGATTATCGCCCTGCCGGCCTCCACCTGGGCAGTCTCTGAGATCGTCGATTCCTTTGTGGTCGGCCTCCAAGTCGAACCGGCCCGCCTTGTGGCCCACGTGATCATCATCGGCTTCGTGGCGGTCGGTGCCCTGCTCGAAACCACCGACCAGATCCGCCGAACATTGGCGGCCGTCGCCTATGTCCTGTTCGGGACGTGGCTGGCTGAAGTCTTCATTGGCGTGTTGCACGGGCCCGCCTTCACCACGGCGAGTTGGATCCTGCTGGCGGCCACGACTGCCTGGGTGGGACTCCGAACCGAATCGAAGCCGGTGATCCAGGTTGGGCTGGCAACGGTGCTGCTAGCGGTCGCCAAGCTCCTGACTACCGACCTGGTCCAAATCAACGCGGTCGGTCGCACCATGAGTTCTTTCGTCGCCGGCGTCGTGCTCGTCGGGTTTGGATACAGCTACCCCGCGATGCGCGAGTTGCTCAGCCGCGAAGAAGAGAAGGCTGCCCGTCCGTTTGAGCACCCGGATGCGCGCAGATAACGACTGAGTTAGGCGTTGGCCTTGGCAGAGAAGTCTTCGAAGAGGCTGCTGAAGTCGAATTCGCCGTCCCCAAAGAGACTCTCGAAGTCGAAGTCGCCATTGTTGAGCAGGCTGTCGAACAGCTCCTGGAGATCAAGCCCCTCGAGATCAAACCCTTCGAGGTCGAGCCCTTCGAGGTCGAAGTCGCCAAATTGTGTCTCGAGGTCTGCCAGTAGCTCTTCAATGTTGAGGCCCTTGAGATCTAGCCCTTCGAGGTCGAAGTTGCCGAAGTCGAGGCCCTTGAGGTTGAAGTCGCCAAAGTCGAATCCCTCAAATCCAAAGAATCCGAAGCCGCACAGGTGGCCGTCCTCGAACTCGCTGAAGAATGTCTCGAAATCGAAGTCCTCGAGGTCCTCGATCGAGCCGATGTCTGGAAGGTCGGCGGGATCACAAGACTCAATATCGAAGTTGAAGTTCTTGAAGTCGAAGTTCTTGAAGTCGAGGTCTCCGAGCTTGGTCCGGAGTTCGTCCAGATCGAAGTCCTCGGGGAGAACGCCCTCGGGCAGGTTCGACAGGAACTCGTCGAGGTCAAAGTCGCTGAAGTCCAAGCCCTCGAGGTTCAGGTCGCCGAAGTTGAATTGTGACAGATCCAGATTCTCGAGATCGCCGAACGGCAAAGTGAGTCCGTAATCCCGAGGATCGGGCGGCTCACCGCACTTGTTTTCGAGATCTGAGAAGCCGTCGTGACCGCTCTGCATCAAAGCCGGCAGCTCTGGAAGGAGCGCGTCGAGCTCGCCTGTGAGGCAGTTGGCGAAGGCCTGTAGATCCTGGCGATAAACGTCAGCTTCAGGACCGAGGTCGGGCACCGGCAGCGCCCCACAGGTTGCGGTGATGCTGGGGGTCTCGCCGACGTCGAAGCCCGACTTGAACCAAGTGCCGAGTTCGTTGAGAACACAGGTGGCGTAGCCCGTCTGCTCGCTCAAGTCGCTCGGCAGTGTGATTTCACCTGGGGTCTCATCGGCCGCAGCAATGGCGGCAATCGACGTCGGTGCGGCAACGGTGTCGTCTACAGAGTCGCGGGCGACAAGAGCGAATGCCCCAATGCCGAGAATCAGAACGGCGGCGAAGCTGGCGGCAAATGCAACCGCCGGTCGCTGCATCCACGAGCGCCAGCGGGCCGGCTGCTTGATGGCGGGTTCGGCGGAGAAGCGGGCTTCGAGCCGATCATTGGCCGCCACATGTGTGGACTGGCCATCCCGCCACGTACGCAGTTCGGCCGCCAGGAGGCGGTTGGCTGGATCGTCGGCGACGATATCTTCGAGAAAATCAGAGTGTTCAGTCATGTCATATCTGAGAACGTGCCGATGGCGTCGGGGGATACGCGCAGTTTCTCGAGGTTCTTGCGAAGCGCCTCTACTCCGCGATGTTGCAGCGACTTCACTGCTCCTAGAGGTCGGTCGAGCACATCGGCCGTTTCGGCGAGAGTGAGACCGGCCACCAAGCGCAGGTGGAGCACGTCGCGTTGGTTCGGAGTCAGTGTCCGCAGGATCTGATCGACCTCGCCGGCGCCAAGATTGGCCATGGCTTCGGCCTCGACGTCGCCGCCTGAAGCTTCATGGCGAGTTGGATCAAGCGATGCGACCACATTCGGCCGCCGAATCCGTTTGCGGTGCTCGTCGATGAGCAGGTTGTGGGCAATGGTGAACACCCAAGACCGGAAGCCGCTCTCGTTTCCCTTGAATCGATCGAGACGGTCGAACGCCCGGTGGAATACCTCGTTGGTCGCCACATCAACGTCGGTGGCGCCTCGCACCCGCAAGTAGCCCGCCACCTGCGGACTCAGGGAATCGTAGAGGCGGCGCAGGGCGCGACCCGACCCTTGGCGAGCGCGGTCGAGGAGACCATCGAAGTCGCCGTTGCCCGCCACAACCGTGGCAGTCGAATCAGTTGCTGACATGTCATAACCGTAAACGTTGTCGCGTCGTAGTTGGGTACGGATCAGTCAGAAGACAGAAGTCAGAAATCAGAAGCCAGAAAGCCAGCGGCCGGGTTCTTCTGTCTGACTTCTGACTTCTGGTTTCTGTTCTCTTCGCGCCACAATGGTGCCCGAGGAGGAGCATCAATGAGTGGTCCAAGGCCGGTACGGGCTCCGCGAGGAACCAAAATCAGTTGTTTGGGTTGGCCCCAGGAAGCTGCAATGCGGATGCTGATGAACAATCTCGATCCCGAAGTCGCCGAGCGCCCCGACGACCTCGTGGTCTATGGAGGCACCGGTAGAGCCGCTCGGTCGTGGGAGGCCTTTGACGCCATCGTGTCGACTCT
Organism: bacterium; assembly: GCA_024226255.1. GTDB lineage: Bacteria > Actinomycetota > Acidimicrobiia > Spongiisociales > UBA5794 > JAHEJX01. Next base: position 15,714 of record JAAELU010000546.1, read on the forward strand.
GCAGCGGCTCGAAGGTGATGAGACGCTGCTGATTCAATCGGGCAAACCTGTGGGAGTGTTCCGCACCCATGAATGGGCACCCCGGGTCCTCCTGGCCAACTCGAACCTGGTACCGGATTGGGGCAACTGGGAGGAGTTCCGCAAGCTCGAGGCGATGGGCCTCACCATGTATGGCCAAATGACTGCCGGCTCATGGATCTACATTGGTACCCAAGGGATTCTCCAGGGAACGTACGAGACGTTCGCCGAGATCGGGCGCAAACGATTCAACGGCACGCTGGCGGGGACGATCACCCTGACTGCCGGTCTCGGCGGCATGGGAGGAGCCCAGCCGTTGGCGGTGACCATGAACGATGGTGTTGCGCTGTGCATCGATGTCGACCCGGAGCGAGTGCGACGGCGTCTCGAGACTCGCTATCTCGACGAGGTAGCCGACGACGTCGAGGCTGCAGTGGCTCGCTGCATGGAGGCCCGGGACGCCCGGCAGCGGTTGAGCGTTGGTGTTGTCGGCAATGCCGCCGACGTTGTCCCGCAATTGCTCGAGATGGACTTCCCGGCGGACATCGTCACCGACCAGACGTCGGCGCACGACCCCATGACATACGTCCCCGCCGACCTGACGCCCGCAGCCGCCGAGCGGATGCGGGACGAGGACCCGCAGGTTCTCATCAGGCGAGCCCGCGAGTCGATGGCGCGCCATTGCGCCGCCATGGTCGGGTTCCTGGACCGCGGTGCTGAAGTGTTCGACTACGGCAATTCACTGCGCACCGAGGCGCAGCTGGGAGGGTTCGAGCGAGCGTTCGACTATCCAGGGTTCCTGCCGGCGTACGTTCGTCCCTTGTTCTGCGAGGGCAAGGGGCCGTTCCGTTGGGTTGCGCTGAGCGGCGATCCGGCCGACATTGCCGCCACCGACAGGGCCGTGCTCGAGGAGTTCCCCGACGATGAGGCGTTGGCGCGATGGATCAAGCTCGCTTCGGAACGGGTTGAGTATCAGGGCCTGCCTGCCCGGATCTGTTGGCTGGGATATGGCGAACGACAGCGGCTCGGGTTGCGATTCAACGAAATGGTGCGCACCGGCGAGGTGTCTGCCCCGATCGTGATCGGCCGCGACCACCTCGACTCAGGTTCGGTGGCCTCGCCGTATCGCGAGACCGAGGACATGGCCGACGGATCGGACGCCATTGCCGATTGGCCCTTGCTCAACGCAATGGCCAATACCGCTTCAGGGGCTACGTGGGTGAGCATTCACCACGGTGGGGGAGTCGGCATCGGCCGGTCCATCCATGCCGGCATGGTCGTCTTGGCCGACGGCACAGAACTTGCCGACCAGCGGTTGGCGCGGGTGCTCACAACCGATCCGGGAACAGGTGTCATGCGTCACGCCGATGCCGGCTATGAGATAGCCAAGCGGGTAGCCGCCGACAGGGGAGTCGACCTCCCAATGGAGCAGGCGTGAGGCGGACAGCGACGGATCGGACAATCCGCCGATGACGGCGAAGGTCGACACGTTGATTGTGGGCGCCCAGGTGGCCACTGTTGGCGTCGCCGATGACTACGGACTTCTCAACGAAGGTGTGGTGGGAATCACAGATGGCAACATTGCCTATGTCGGACCGTCATCGGATCAGCTCGAAGCCGAGGTGACGATTGACGCCGCTGGGAAGCTGTTGACTCCGGCACTTGTGGATTGCCATACCCACCTCGTGTTCGGCGGGCGGCGGATCGTCGACTTCGAGAAGCGTCTCCAGGGATCGACGTACGCTGAGATCGCCCAGTCCGGAGGTGGCATCAGGTCGACGGTGGCAGCCACCCGGCAGACGTCTGAGGATGAGCTATACGAATTGGCTGTACCTCGGGTGCAGTGGTTGATGGCGAGCGGCGTCGCCACCGTTGAGATCAAGTCCGGATACGGGCTCGACCTCGACACTGAGCTGCGGATGTTGCGGGTAGCGCGGCGCCTTGGAGCCGATCTGCCGGTGACCGTTGTCACCTCCTTGCTCGCCGCCCACGCAGTGCCTGACGAATACAGCACCGATGTCGACGCCTACGTAGACCTGATTTGCAGCGAGCTGATCCCGGCGGCAGTAGCCGAGAATCTGGCCGATTCGGTTGACGCTTTCTGCGAGACGATCGCATTCTCTCCGGCTCAGGTACGGAGAGTCTTTGATGCCGCGGCTGCGGCCGGCTTGCCCGTTCGGCTGCATGCAGATCAGTTGTCGGATCTCGGGGGAGCCGCGCTGGCTGCGGAATACGGCTCGCTGTCGGCCGATCACCTCGAACACGCCTCCACCCAGGGTCTGGCGCACCTGGCGGCTGCCGGGACGGTGGCGGTGTTGATTCCGGGTGCATCGACCTTCCTCGACGAGACGAAGCGTCCACCGATTGCTGCGATGCGAGAGGTCGCGGTGCCTATGGCAGTGGCTACAGATCTGAACCCAGGATCGGCGCCACTGGGCTCGATGCAGCTGGCGATGGCGTTGGCGTGCACCCGTTTCGGACTCACCCCGGCAGAAGCGCTGCACGGTGCGAGCCGTCACGCGGCGACCGCACTTGGCATGTCCGATCGGGGCGAAATTGCCCGCGGCATGCGGGCAGATTTGGCACTGTGGGACGTTGCGGATCCCGCCGCGTTGGCCTATTGGTTCGGAGCGTCGCTCCTGTCACAGCTGTGGATTGGCGGCGAAATCATCGATTCCGTCGGTTCGGGTGTTTGATGGTGTCGAGGGATGACAGCGATATGCGAGAGTGGGGTCGATGAGCGACATTCAACTGACCGGGACCGGCCTGAGTCGGGCTGATGTCCTTGCGGTCGCCCGGGGCGAAGCTTCGGTGGCGTTGGCAGACAAGGCCCGATCGGCAATGGATCAATCACGCCGCGTTGTCGACGAGCTGGCCGCTTCAGGAGAGCCCACCTATGGCGTCTCGACAGGTTTTGGCGCGCTGGCACTGACGTTCATTCCGGAGGAACGGCGGCTGGAGTTGCAGCGCAACTTGATCCGCTCCCATGCTGCCGGGATGGGCCCCCGTGTTGAGCGTGAGGTCGTCCGAGCAATGATGCTGCTGCGAGCCCGCACCCTGGCGATGGGCTCGTCTGGGATTCGGCCACTCGTAGTTGATCGAATGCTGGACTTGCTCAACGCCGGTGTGACACCGGCTGTCTACGAATTTGGTTCTCTGGGGGCGTCGGGAGACTTGGCGCCGCTGGCGCACGCCGCCCTGGCATTGCTCGGCGAAGGCACCGTCGAGGTTGATGGCGACGATCACGATGCGGCAGTCGTGTTGGCCGCACATGGGTGGGAGCCTATTGAGCTCCAGGCCAAAGAGGGTTTGGCTCTCATCAACGGCACCGATGGCATTCTGGGGATGCTGGTGATGGCGTTGGCCGATCTCGAGACGCTGCTCGATACGGCCGACATTGCGGCCGCCATGAGCGTTGAGGCTCTACTAGGAACCAACCGGGCCTTTGCCGCGGACATCGTCGAGATGCGGCCCCAGCCAGGCCAGGGAATCTCGGCGGCCAACATGTGGGCGGTTCTGGCCGACTCGCCGTTGGTTGCATCGCATCGTCACGACGACCCGCGCGTTCAGGATGCCTACTCGTTGCGATGCGCTCCACAGGTCACGGGTGCCGCCCGCGATACGTGGGCGTATGCGGCGACCGTGGCTGACAATGAGATGAGATCTGCCATCGACAACCCCGTTGTGACCGCTGATGGCCGGATCGAGTCTGGTGGCAATTTCCACGGCATTCCTCTGGGCCTGGCCTGTGACTTTCTCGCCATCGCCACCGCTGAGGTTGGCGCGATCGCTGAGCGACGGGTTGACCGCATGCTCGACCCGGCGCGCTCCCAGGGGCTGCCGCCGTTTCTGACCAACGACCCGGGTGTTTCGTCGGGCTTGATGATTGCGCAGTACACGGCGGCGTCGATTGTCGCCGAGAATCGACGTTTGGCGGTTCCGGCCAGCGTCGACTCGCTACCGACCTCTGCAATGCAGGAGGACCATGTCTCGATGGCATGGGGCGCCGCCCGCAAGCTGAGGCAGTCGGTTGCCAACCTGGGCCGGCTTTTGGCAATCGAGGTGGTCACCGCCGCTCAGGCCATTGAGCTGCGCGAGCCCGATCCGGGACCGGCGACGGGTCGGGTCGTTGCCCGTCTCCGCCGGGACGTAGCTCACCTCGATATCGATCGGATACTGGCACCGGACCTCGCCGTGGCCACAGAGCTCGTGGTGTCCGGCGAGATCGTTACGGCTGCGAGCATCAACTAGCCGTCGGCCAGCTGCCTCAGGATCGCTTCGGCATCGGCAGTTGCGGGGAGCAGGGTTTCGATGCGGAGCTCCTCGAGAGTCACGTCGTGGGCGGCGCCGATCGTTGCGATCGTTGTGAATGTCTCGAGGTTGCCCAGTGGTGTCATCAGCACGATGGGGACCAGCAGTTCGTCGGCCTGGGGTGCACTCTCCGAGAAACCCACGTGCTCCGGGTCGGTATAGCCGCGGGCTTCTGCGAAGAGATTCGCGAGTTCGGTGTCGCCGGGTCGCTCGGCGACATCCCGAGCAAGGCGCCTCAGAAGGACCCCGGCGACAGCCTCCCAATTGGCGACGGAGTCGCGGATACCGGCTGGGTGGAACATAAGGCGCATCACATTGCCCTGGACCTCGGATGGATCGGCCGTTGGCGGCAGTGCAATCGCAATCAGCTGGGTGGCGATGGCGTTGGCGGCGATGAGATTCCACAGTCGATCGACGATGTACGCCGGGTACGGATGGTGGGCATCGAGCAGTCGGGCCAGTGTGCCCTGAACTTGAATGAGCTGTTCGTCGTCAGGCCCCCGCTGGCGATAGGCCGGTGCGAACCCCGCACTATCGAGGAGATCGTTGCGTTGCCGAAGCGGCACTTCGAGGGTGGCGGCCAAGTGGATCACCATTTCCCGTGACGGTTGGGCGCGACCGGTTTCCAGGAAGCTGATGTGGCGTTGCGAGACTCCGGCGCTTGCCGCCAGGTCGAGTTGGGAGAAGTGGCGGCTGGTCCGCCAGTCACGGAGTCGATCACCGAACGTCACTGTCATGAAGTGGACGGTATCGCGGTCGAGTAGAGCTGTCTATTACGCAGCAGGTAATCGACATGATTATGCCTAGGGCGCATTGTGGTCAGAGATCTAACGGCCAAACGGAGGAATCATGCAGAATCTCAGAAGGACTATCAGAGCGAATTCGGTGTTCTCGGAAGTCAGTGGGGGAGTCCTGCTGTTGGGCGCCGGGCTCCTCGACGGAGTGTTTGGCCTGGATTCCTGGTTCCTGGCCCTCCTCGGGGCCTCGCTCGTCGGCTATGGCGCTCTGCTCTGGCTCCGGGTCAGGCGCGACGATGTTCGACCCCTCGCGAAGTTGGCGGCGGTGTTGGATGTCGACTGGGTTATCGCGGCTGCGGTGGTCCTGGTGGCGTTCCCGACTGCGATGACGACCACCGGACGCGGTGGGTTGTTTGTGGTGTCACTCTTCGTTGCCGGCTTCGCGGCCGAGCAGATCATCGCGTTGCGTCGGCTCCGCTCGGCCGATCTAGATCGAGGCGTGTTGTCCGTGAGCTAGCTGGTCGACTCGATGCCGAATCGCAGCAATATGTTCGGGCGTCGATCCACAACAGGCGCCGACGATGCGGGCGCCTTCGGCGACGGCACGGTCGACGTAGTCGTCCATGTCAGCGGCCGTGGCTGGGTACTCCATCGTGAGTCCGGAGTACAGCGGGATTCCGCAGTTGCCTTTGGCGACAAGAAGCGCTTGCGGGGCGGTCTCACGTATCCCGGCGACGGCGGCGACGATGTCGTCGGGGCCGATGCCACAGTTGGCCCCCACACCGGTCAGGCGACCGGTCTCGTCGGCCCATGTGCCGACGGTGCGCGGGTGGACTCCCATCATGGTGTGGCCGTGGCTGTCGAAGCTCATTGTGGCGACGATCGGCAGGTCGGTCTGGCTGGCTGCAGTGAAAGCGGCCTGGAGCTCCTCGAGTGAGGACATAGTCTCGATCCACAACACATCGACGCCACCGTCGATGAGACCGGCGATCTGTTCGGTGAAAGCCGCCTCAGCCTCGGGAACGGTGAGGAGCCCATAGGGCACGAGCAGTGAGCCGGTGGGGCCGATGCTTCCTGCGACCACCACGGGACGGTCAACCGACTCGGCCGCTCTACGGGCGACGCGGGCGCCGGCGGTATTGAGCTCGCGAGTGCGATCGGCGCTCTTGTGCAATTCGAGCCGAGGTCCGTTACCTCCAAAAGTGTTTGTGAGAATGATGTCGGCGCCTGCGTCCACATAGCTCTTGTGGACCGACTCGACGAGTTCGGGATTGGCGACATTGAGGAGTTCGGGAGAACCCCCGGGCTCGAGGCCACCGTCAAAGAGGGCCGTGCCCATGGCGCCGTCAGCAACGAGGAGAGCCTTCTCATTCAGAAGGTCCTGGAAGATGGTGCTGTGCTCGGCCATGCTGTTCTCCATTCATGCGGCGCCGGAGCGACAGGGCTTGCGGGGTGCATGAGACGGAAAAACCGCCTCACGACGGGAGGCGGTTTCCTCGACGTCGCTTTAGCTGCATTTGTTGAGCGCCCGCAAGCTGACTGGTCAAATCTGGCGCTTTGTTGGGTTGAACCCTAGTTGCATTGGTCGGTCACTGTGGCGAAGTGCTTGAGAGCTGCCTCTTTTTGGCCAGAGATACGACGTGAGACGTGTCGTCGAGTACTACGAGGATCGAGGACTCGTTCTCGCAGGACCAGACGCTCCATTCTCCGTCCGGGGCTCGGCCTGTTGCCGCTGCTCCCAGTGAGACCCACAGCTCCTCGTTCGGATTCTCTGAGATAGCACGCACCGAGAGAGTCCGACGCACGGTGTTGCCCTTCTTGATGCGAACGACCCTCCGTCCCCACTGCCCATCGCGCAGCAGCGTCGCGATGGTGCGTTTCTCTTTGAACTGGGCATACCCGATCATTGCAACCACGAACGCGAGCATTAGGGCGATCCATGTGAGAACGTGGATGTTGCGCGCCTCGGGGAGCCGCACCAACTGAGGGTTGTCCGGATCAACAAGCACGACCACATCCTCGCCTTGGGCCGACCGTTTCCAACCCGTGAACCACCCGGAGTAGATGATGGCCTGGTGGTGTTCGCCGGCTACATCGAAACTGACCTTGAGTTCGTCCGGTCCCCGGGAGGATCGATCAACCTCATCCACCCGGGCTACCACCCCATAGCCATCGCTCAGCAATGCATCGTTTGCGGCGCGCTGAACGAGATACCAAGCAGATGAAGCGGCGAGCCGGGTCCGAGGCCCACGGGGGGAGTTGGCCCGTCAGATTGGTTTGGTATGCCCCAGCGGCTCAGCCGAAGGGGCGTCCTGGCGGCATGCTTCGTGCGGATCTCTAGTCCCAACCAAAACGCGGCAGCGGCGGTCCCGGCTGAGATACTGAGAACCAAGGTGCGTGACCGAGTGCCCCACCCGGATGTGTTCGAGCCAATGACGAACGTCAGCGCAATCAAGCCAATGGCAACGACGAGGAGCAGCAGCCGCAGCGCGTTGTCCTGAGCACGAGTCATATCACCTTTCGACGTCGCCAGCCTATCCGGCGCCGCACATCGAACCGGCCCAGTCGGGCTAGTCGAGGACGGCGGAGGTTCCGCGTTCCCATGACGCGTGGAGCCTGCCGTAAGCCCCACCCTCTGCAACCAGCTCGTCGTGGGTGCCGTCTTGGATCAGTGCGGCGTTGTCGAACACCAACACCCTGTCAGCCGCTTCCGCCGTGGACATGCGGTGGGCGATCGTGACGACGGTCCGACCTTCTGTGAGTTCGTTGAGCGCCCGTGAGATGCGAACCTCGGTCGACGGGTCGACCGCCGACGTCGCTTCGTCGAGAACGAGTAGCTCGGGATCGGCGATTGCTGCGCGCACCAATGTAACGAGCTGTCGTTCGCCGACGGATAGTGATGAACCGCGCTCGCCAACCTGAGTATCGAGTCCGGCTGCCAACTCGCCGAGCCAATCGTCTAGGCCCAGCCGCTCAAACGTCTCGATCAACTCATGTGGGCTCGCCTCGGGGCGACCCATGAGAACGTTGTCGGCGATGGTGCCGCGAAACAGGACTCCCTCCTGGGGGACCATGACAACACGATCGCGCAGTGAGCGGAAGCGAACCGAGCTGATGTCGACTCCGCCGAGGCGTACGGAACCATCGGATGGGTCCATGAGTCTTGTCAGTAGCTTGGCGAACGTTGTCTTTCCTGATCCGGTCTCTCCCACAACTGCGACTCGCGTGGTCGGGGCGATAGTCACCGTGACGTTACGCATCGCAACAGTTCCCGTTGCTTCCTTGGCGGTTTCACCGGCCTTGGGGTATCGGAAGCCGACGCCGCTGAACTCCACCCCGAGTGGTTCGTGAGGTAGGTCGACACCGTCTCGGCCAGGGTCCGATACATCAGGGGCGATATCGAGCACGTCGAGAACCCTTCGCCAACCGGCTACTGCGGTCTGCGCCTCGTTTACAGCCTCGCCGAATGTTTGGATTGGCTGGATGAACAATTGAACGAGAAACAAGAACGCCACCACAGTCCCCACCGTTTCAGTCCCGTTTACGGCAAGAATTGTGCCCACGACCATCACGGCGGCGATGACGATCGCAGACAGAACCTCGCCGACGCCGGAAAAGGTCGCCGAGAGCCCGCCTGCTCTGACGGCTGCAGCTCGGTGGTCCTCGATCGCATCCCCCAACTTCCCGCGGACCCGATCCTCGATTCCGTAGGCGCGGATAACGGGAGCGCCGACGACAACTTCTGCAAGGGTTGCCAGCATCCGGCCCACCTTCTCGCGCACGATCAGGAATGCCTTCTCCAATCGCTTCTGAAACCACTTCACAGTGAATGTGATCAGAGGAATCGCTGCCACCACGGTCAGGCCCAGTGGCACCGAATAGACCATCATCACCACGATCGCCATGAGGGCCTGACCGGCGTTGACGATGATCATCATGCCGGCCCATTGCATGAAGCGGCTGATCTGGTCCACGTCAGATGTGACCCGGGCCACGAGAGCGCCACGTTGCTCGGAAGCTTGGTGAAGCATCGATAGGTCGTGGATGTGGCGGAATGCCCGGATGCGGAGGCCCGAGAGGGCGGTTTCAGAGACCTTTGCCAGGCGGAGGTGCATCCACCCGGTCGCACCGGCCGTCACCAGTACCGCGATCATGGCAATGACGATCATCCGGGCGACGAACGACATGTCGACACCCTCTTCGGTAACGCCCGAGTCGAGCACCTGCTGGATCACGATCGGAATGATCACCTTGCCGGCGGTGGCGACCAGCGCCAGGGCGATGGTGCCCGGAAGGCCGCGGCGCAGGCCCGGGGACAGGGAGAGTCCCCGCCGGATCGTACGCATCGCTCCGGATCGAGCTGCCACCTCTTCCTCCATGGTGGTGCGTGTCATGGTGGATGTCATGCGCCGCCCTCCTGGTCGTATGCATCTATGAGCTGCTGGTAGGCGGGCGAGGATTGGTAGAGGGCCCGGTGAGTGCCTCGACCGGTGATCCGGCCGTCTTCGATGAAGATCACTTCGTCGGCCAGAACGATCGACGACCGGCGGTAGGCCACAATCACAACCGTCGTCTCGAGCGCCGCCAGCCCTTGCAGGATCGCGGTCTCGACGGACGGGTCCACCGCGGAGGTGGCATCGTCGAGGACGAGCAGCCTCGGACTCCGAATCAGGGCACGGGCGATAGCCACGCGCTGCCGCTGGCCGCCAGAGAGGCTGGCGCCACGCTCGCCGACAAGCGTCTCGTATCCGGCCGGCAGCTCGGAGATGAAGCCATGGGCCTGGGCCAGCTTGGCGGCGGAATGGATCTGCTCTTGCGAGTAGGGAGCATCGAGGGTGATGTTGGCGGCAATGGTGTCGTCAAAAAGGAAGGCCTCCTGGAACACCAATACGGCGGCATCGGCCAGTTCGTCGCGTTCGAGATCGACAAGACCTTTGCCGTCAAGGCGGATCACTCCGGAATCCGGGTCGAAGAGCCTGATGAGTAGGTGGGCCACCGTCGTCTTGCCCGCTCCCGTCGGGCCAACAAGAGCGACGGTCTTGCCGGGCGGCACGTCCAGGGTCACCGACTCGATTCCCCTGCGATCGCCATTGGTCGAGGCCGGCGTGGTCGTTTCGCCGTCGGCAAGGTCGGCGGTTTCGGTTTCCGGATAGAGGTAGCCGACTGTCGCCGCCTCGGCCGTGGCGCCACCCGAATTGACGAGTCCGGTGTTGCCGTAGGCAACGGTGGCGTCCTCGTTGAGGACGGTCTCGATCCGGTCCCATCCGACGATGGCGGCGGGCAATTGGCCCAGTAGCCAGGCAAACACGCGCATCGGCAGAGCGATCAGCCGAAATAGGTAGGCGAAGGTCACCAGCGTGCCTTCCGTCATGAGCCCTTGGTCAACTCGCCACGCTCCGACCAGCACCACGGCGAGAACGCCCAGTGTGGGAAGCGCCTCCATGACAGGATCGAATGCAGCCCGCAGTTTTCCGACGTCGACCATTCGATCGCGCAGGTCGTCGGAACGGGCTCCGAAGCGTCCCACCTCAGCGTCCTCTCGGCCCATCGCTTTGACGACCAGGGCAGCATCAAAGGATTCGTGGGCGATCTCGGTCACCTCAGCCCGCAGCCGCTGGGCGTTGGCTGCGGCAATACGCATCCGCCGCTGGTAGAAGATGTTGGTGAGAGATATTGCCGGTCCGACGGCAAAGCCGACGATCGCCAGGTAGGGGTCGGTGAAGATCAGCAACACCACCGTGATGGCGAGCATCACGATGACGCCAAATGCCATGGGCAATGGGGCGGCGATGAATGAAGCGGCCTCGACGTCGGCGTTTACGTTCGATAGGAGTTGTCCTGTTGGATAACGCCGGTGCCACTCGATGGGTAGTTCGAGGTAGCGATCGGTGACGTCGGTGCGGTCGCGCTGCTGCAAACGGTATTGCGCACGATACGCGCCGTAGCGGCGCAGCGAGATACCAAGTCCGCGGGCGACGGCGACGCCGACAATCAGAAGTGCTGCTCCAGTGAGGCTGGCGACGCCGACCTCCTGAGCCTCGATTGCCGGTAGCAGCACCGAGTCCGTGGCATATCCGATTGCATACGCGGATGCGATCGTCGCAATGGCGTAGAGGAAAGTGCCGCCGAACCCGAGCGCGAACTCGCCGCGGGCACGGCCCAACTGGCGTTTGATCAACTGGAGGCCCCGCCCGATCACCTTGCGCTCTGACTGGCGCGACTGTTCAATAACGGCGTCGGTGGTCACGCCTAGAGGCTAGGCGCCATCCCGGCTGGCCGAACCGGTCTGAAACGGTGAGCTGCGCCAGCCGGTGGAACCAAGGGAGAAACGATGATCGATTCAACATGGCGGCTCTACATCGACGGCGACTATGTCGATGCCACCTCCGACAATGCATTCGATTCGATCAATCCGGCAACGGGTGAGGTCTTGACTACCGTGCAACAGGCTGCCGACGCCGACGTCGATCGAGCCGTTGCCAGCTCCCGAGCGGCCTTTGAGTCGTGGTCGGCAATGAGCGGAGCGCAGCGGGGGCGCATCCTCAACAACGCAGCTCGAATCTTGCGCGAGCGCAACCGGGAGCTTGCCGAATTGGAGGTTCTCGACACCGGCAAGCCGATCCAGGAAGCCATCGAAGTCGATGTGCTTTCGGCTGCTGACGCCATTGAGTTCTATGCCGGTTTGGCAGCGAGCCTGCACGGGGACCATTACGACCTGGGCGATTCATTCGCCTACACACGCCGTGAACCGTTGGGTGTATGCGTTGGGATCGGTGCCTGGAACTACCCGATCCAGATTGCTGGATGGAAGTCGGCGCCCGCATTGGCGTGCGGCAACACCATGATCTACAAACCGGCCGAGCTGACCCCACTCACTGCGGCCAAGCTCGCCGAGGTGTACACGGAAGCCGGCGTGCCCGATGGTGTGTTCAACGTGGTCCAAGGCGACGGTCGGGTAGGGGCCATGCTGACCGGGCACCCTGACGTCGCCAAGGTGTCGTTGACCGGCGAGGTGAGCACGGGCAAAAAGGTGATGCAGAACGCTGCCGGGACGCTGAAGCAGATCACCCTGGAACTCGGGGGCAAGTCGCCGATGATCATCTTCGGTGACGCCGATCTGGACAACGCGGCATCAGCAGCGTTGCTGGGCAACTTCTATACCCAAGGAGAGGTCTGCTCCAACGGAACTCGGGTTTTTGTGCAGAGCGAGATCTACGGCGAGTTCCTGGATCGACTCCGGAGCCGTGTCGGCAAGATCAAGGTCGGTGACCCGATGGACCCGGAGACTCATGTGGGAGCCCTCATTACTCCCGAGCACATGGCGAAGGTCCTCGGTTACATCGAGGCAGGCAAGGCTGCCGGGGCCACCCTCATTGCAGGCGGCGGGCGAGTAGGCGACCCGGCTCTGGCCGGCGGGAACTTCGTCGAGCCGACGATATTCGCCGATGCTGAGGATGCCATGTCGATCGCCACAGATGAGATCTTCGGCCCGGTGATGACAGTGCTTCCTTTCGACGGTGAGGATGAGGTTATCGCCAGGGCCAATCGCACCCACTACGGATTGGCCGCCGGCGTCTTTACCCGCGACGTGCAGCGGGCCCACCGTGTTGTAGCCAAGCTCGAGGCCGGAACGATCTGGATCAACAACTACAACATCACGCCCGTTGAGATCCCATTCGGCGGCTACAAACAATCGGGAATCGGTCGAGAAAACGGACTCACCACGATCGACCACTACACACAGCTGAAGACGGTGTATGTCGAGGGCGGCGATGTTGAGGCGCCGTACTGAGTTGGACGCTATGAGTCCGTGTCCGACGGCGAGTGCTAGCGGACGATCTGTTCGTCGTGTACGGCCTGCATCGCCGCGGCGAATGTTTCGGGCACGGGGACCGGTTTGAGTGTTTCGGCGTCGACGGTGACGTAGATGATCGTGGCCTCGGTCGTGATCCTGTCGCCCACACGCGATTGCAGGGAGAAGGTCACGGAGGTGTTACCGATGCGGGCGACGCGGACGTCGACCTCCAGAGTTTCGAAAAGACCGGCGGTTGCTCGAAAGTCGACGGTGGCATGGGCGGTCACCACGTCATAACCGGCGGCGTGAGTGACGTCGGGAGTCAGCTCTGCCGCTATGAATAGGTCGGTGATGGCGTCGTCGTAGTAGGTCAGGTAGTTGCCGTTGAAGACGATGCCTTGCGAATCGATGTCTCCGTACCGGACCTTGCGCTCATATGTGATCGGCCACAACACGTGGAAGAGCCTAGAGCAGGCCGCCTTCAGACCGCTGCGGACGTAATCGCAGAGTCGGGGTCGGATCCGCCGATGCGTCGTGCCAGAGCTAGGCGTACCAGTGAAGCGAAGTCCTCCGCATCAGCGGGCCACTTGGACATGAACTCCTGGGCGCCGGCCTTGACGGCGGCCAGGGCGATCTCGGGGTCGTCGCTGGCGCTCACGACGATGACGGGGACTTGAGGGAGGGCGGCAACTATTGCCTCTACGGCTTCGATTCCACTGGCATCGGGGAGGGTGAGGTCGAGGAGTACGCAGTCGGGGCGCCACCGGTCAACCAGCTCGAGGGCATCGGCGAGATGGGGAGCCGCGCCCACCTTATAGTCGGGGATCCCGATATCAGCCAGCATCGTCATCATGATGCGAGCGTGCAGGGGTGAGTCTTCAACTATGAGGATTGATGGCGGTACTGCCTGCATATGTTGATCCCCAATGTCCGGCGTCGCTCGGGGCCATGGGGGACCGCGAGCTGTCGTGGTAAACATCGGCCTGCGGCCCGTTTTCTTAAGCTATCGACGAGCTAGCGTTGTCGCCCGGCGCCTTTGGAGAAGTTCTTGACTGTGCAATCCGGCTTCGAGATGTTTGCTGCGGCCGGCCTTGTGATGCAGGCCTCATTGCCTGTCGACACGCTTCCGGACTGGGCGACTCACCCGATGGTGCCATCGGGCGTAGATCTCAGCCGGTACCAATCGCTGGTGATGCTTGGCCAAGGCGGAACCCGTCTGTGGGAGTACATCGCGGCGACATCACCGAGGCCAGATGACACCAGGTTCGACAACACGGCGTATGGCCTTGCCGAGAAGTTCGTTGAGGATCACATCGGTGGCGCCGCATGGGAGGTTGTGTATCCGGGCCACGCCCTTTTGCCGCTGGGCCGTCTCGCTGAGTTGGCAGGTTGGGGCCGTCCATCGTCGCTGGGACTGACCATCAACGACCGTTACGGGCTGTGGATGGCGCACCGCATTGTCTTTCTGGTTGACGCTCCAGCGGCTCTAGTCTCGACAGACACAAGTGGTCATCCGTGCGACACGTGTCTGGACACGCCGTGTGTTACGGCATGTCCGGTCGGCGCAGTCGATGCCACGGCAGGCTTCGATGTCGATACCTGTGCTGCGTTCCGTATCGAGGTGGACTCGGTATGCGCCTATCAATGTCTCGCCCGGCTGGCGTGCCCGGTGGCCGTTGAGCACCGATACGGTTCAGACCAGATGGCGTACCACTACGGGTCTGGACTGGCTTCGATACGTCGCTACTACGGGGCGTAGGTCTCCACATCTGGAAGGGGATCACCGCAGGCCCGGATGGATGGTTCCGGCCAGCAACAGCATCCAGAACAGGACCCGGGTACCCGTATCCAGTCCGTCGTAGCGGGTGAGAATGGTTCCAACTCGGGAGTCGTCACTGCGGTCCAGGCGGCGAGTGGACCTTGCCGCCAGCAGGAGCAGGACGACTGCGATCCGGTGTTCGCGGATCACGGTGTACATGGGACTGCCCGGAGTTTCTGGCCTATGACTAGATCGCGAACCCGAAGTGATGGGTGACCGCTGGGGCCAACAGCACGAAGGGATAGACGGCGATCTCGTCGAGCGTGCCGCCGAAGAAGTTGCCGCCGTTCTGGCTGACGCTGTCGTGGAAGCGGGCCCAATCGCGCTGGCCGCCTACGGCAGACAGGCCGTGATCATTGAGCAGGCCGATGCCGCCAGCAGACGCGGCCGCCACTCCGTCGATGTACAAGGTGAGTGAATCCTGAGATGCGTCGAAGACCATGACGATGTGATGGGGTTGGTCTGCCGTTATTGGAGCCGAAATGAACACCGGCGCCCATGGAGCGGCACCGTCGGTGTTATAGACCCCGGCGTAGAGCGAGCCCTCATAGATGTAGATGTTGAGACCACGCGAGATGCTGCCCTGCTCGATGAGGATCTGTCGCCTCGTGACATCAGCAGTCTCGAACCACATCTCGATGGTCTTGATGACGTAGGGACCGCCCTGGTTGATCTCGTGCGAGTTGGTGAGGTGCATGACGTCATCGACACCGTCGAAGCCGGCGGCGGTGTCCGATTCGGCGATGAGGCCGGAGACTCCGAGCGTCACGCCTCCGATATAGGTGGCGGCATTGCTTCCGTACTCGTCGACGGCCGTGGTTCCCGACGACTCGCCAAGTCGCCAGTGGATCGAAGCACCGTCGCCGCTGACTGTGCCGGAATATGACTCGACCGTGACATTCACTGTTGTCGCCGAGGCAACCGAGCCCAACGAATCCGTCACCCTCGCGTCAATTGCGACTGCGCCGTCGCCGTCAATAGTGGTGTCCCAGTTGTATTCATAGAGTGAGGTCACCCCGTTCCAAATGGCGGGATTCCAGGTTGCGGTTCCATCGGTCGACACCTCGACCATGAGGGATCCTGGAGGATCTTCAGAGTCGTTGGCGTCAATCGCAACGAGGACCGTCTCGTTGACCGTGGCACCTTCTGCAGGGGCAGTGATGGTGATCGTGGGGTCGGCGTTGTTGTCGACCGTGACTCCGATCGGTGCTGCGGTTGTTGTCGACCCGGCCGAGTCGGAACCGCGAGCGTGCACCGCGAAAGCGCCGTCGTTGCCCAGCGTGGTGTCCCAGATGAACTCGTACTGACTGAGCGCGCCGTTCCAGGCGGTCGGATCCCACGTGACACCGCCGTCACGCGACACCTCGACCAGCAGGCTGCCCAGCGCGTCTTCAGCGTCGGTGGCATCGATCGCAATGGTCACGGTGTCGACGATCGTGGCCCCGTCGGTGGGCGCCACAATCGTGACGACGGGATCGGAGTCGTTGTCGACGATCACAGGGATCTGGGCGGCGTTGACCGTATTCAGATCCGAGTCAGTCGCTCGGGCGTCGATGGTGGCCGCCCCTTCCGGCTCTCCGGTGGTGTCCCAGAGGAACTCGTACCTCGACAGCCCGACATTCCACGTCGCCGGCTGCCAACTGGCTCCGGCGTCGGTAGAGACCTCGACGGTCAGCCCCCCGGCCGGCTCATCGGCATCGGTGGCATCGACGCTGACGGCAACTATGCCGCTGATCGGGGTGCCGGGCGCCGGGTCTGTGACGAATACGACCGGTATCGAGGAGATCAACGAGCCGAGGGCGTAGTGATTGGCCACGGTCGCCGGGCTGAGGGCACTCGGATAGACGGCGATCTCGTCGAGTGTGCCTGCGAAGTTGTTGATGTCGCCCAATACCGCTCCGGTGTGGAACCGCGCCCAGTCACGTTGGGCGGCAATGGCTGCTCGACTGTGATTGTGGAGTTCGCCTATCCCTCCTGCAGACGCCGCCGGTGAGCCGTCCAGGAACAGGCTCAGCGTGTCGGTCGGCTGGTCGAACACCATGACGGCGTGATGTGGCTCACCTGCCGTGATCGGGGTGGAGATGAAGACCGGTCCCCACGGGGTGTCGCCACCCTGGTCCGTCGTGTTGTATGCCCCGGCGTAGAGCTGCCCGTTGTCGATGTACAGGTTGAGCCCACGAGTAATCGAGCCTTGCTCGGCGAGTACCTGGCGCCCACTCGTGCTGTCCGCCTGGAACCACAGCTCGATCGACTTGGTCAGGTAGGGGCCGCCTTGATTGATCTCGGCAGAGTTCTCGATGTGGATGGCGTCGTCGATCCCATCAAAACCAACCGCAGTGTCGGGATCACCAATCAGGGCTGCTTCCCCGAGGTCGGGCCCACCGATGTAATCCGCGTCGTTGGCGCCTAGCTCATCAACCACTGTCGTTCCGGCGGCCTCGCCGAGGCGCCAGAACACGCTGGCCCCGGCAGACAGAACCGCCCCCGCATATGAGTCGATGAACACGACGACGGGGACCGCGGTTGCGGACGCCATTGTGGCGTCCGTTGCTCGGGCCCGGATCGTGACTGATCCGGGGGAGCTGGTGGTGGTGTCCCATGCGTACTCGTACAGTGATGCGCCGGGATTCCAAGTGGCGACATCCCAGGTGGCTGCATCATCGGTCGACACCTCGACAAGCAACGATCCGACCGGGTCGTCCGGATCGTTGGCGTCGAGCTGGATCAACTCCGTTCCGCTGACCGTGGAACCGGCGCTCGGCTGCGTGATGGTGATCGTCGGGTCGGAGAGGGTCTGAGCCCCGACGGCGTAGTGGTTGGCCACGGCCGCGGCGCCTAGGGGCGTGGGATATAGGGCCACCTCATCGATGACTCCATCGAAGTAGAACGTCTCGCCCTGGACGGCTCCTGTGTGATAGCGGGACCAGTCGATCTGGGCTCCGATTGAACTGAGGCTGTGGTTGTGGAGTTGTCCGACGCCGCCGGCGACCTCGACCTGGGACCCGTTGAGATACAGGCGGAATGTGTCGCCCGGATAGTCGAAGACGGCGACGGCGTGATAGAGGATCCCGGCGGCCACCGGCGTCGATAGCCAGATGGGGCCCCATGGCGTGGTCGGATCGCCAGCCACGAGCGAAGTATTCCAGGCGCCGGCATAGAGCTGACCACCGTCGAGATACAGGTTCAATCCTCGCGTTACCGAGCCCTGCTCGTACAACGTCTGGCGTCCATTGAGATCGTCAGCGCGGAACCACAACTCAATCGACTTGGTCTGATAGGGCCCGCCCTGATTGATTTCCGGGGAGTTGGCGATGTGGACGATGTCGTCACCGCCGTCAAAGCCGACCGCGGTGTCAGCGCTGGTGATCAGGCCCGAGGTTCCA
Organism: bacterium; assembly: GCA_024226255.1. GTDB lineage: Bacteria > Actinomycetota > Acidimicrobiia > Spongiisociales > UBA5794 > JAHEJX01. The sequence continues at coordinate 33,777 of JAAELU010000546.1, forward strand.
AGTCCCGGAGACCCGACGTAAGTGGCGTCATTTGCACCAAGCTCGTCGACTGCGACGGTTCCCGACGACTCGCCCAAGCGCCAGTACACATTCGGACCGTCGGCGAGGACGGCATGGCTGTACGAGGCACCGGGGTTGGTGAGAACGGTGACCGCTATCGGCGCCGCATCGACGGTGGCGGGGGAGGAGTCGGTGACTCGTGCGTTGACGACGGCGGCCCCGTCGCCGGTGAGCACGGTGTCCCATGCATACTCATACCGTCCCTGGGCGACGTTCCATGTCGCCACATCCCAGGTTGCCTCGCCGTCGGTCGAGACCTCAACGAGGAGTGAGCCGACGGGATCCTCGGCATCGTCGGCGTCGATCTTCACCGTCACAACTCCGGTCACGGTGGTGCCGTTGAGCGGGTCGGTGATCGCGATCGTCGGGTCGCCATCGTTGTCGATGTAGAACGTGGTGGTTATCCCTGTGACGTTGGTGTCGGTGTCGGTGGCCCGGGCCATGAGGTCGAAAGGTCCTTCAGGGAGGGCAGACACGTCGTACGAGAATTCGAAGCGTGCAGTCGCCACGTTCCATATCGCCGGAGCCCACGTGGCCCCGGAGTCAATCGAGTACTCCGTCACGAGCAGATCAGATGGGTCCGCCACATCGGTGGCCCGCAGCTCGAACAACTGCACTCCGGTGGCCGTGGCTCCCGCGGCAGGAGAGGTGAAGCCGATGGATGGGGCGACAGGCGCGATCAAGATGCCGTCGAAGGAGATCTCAGCCTCTTCGGTCCGTTGGCTCTTCTTGTTGTGATACCCGCCAACCGACAGCGTATGGGTGCCGGCCGCCAGGCTGATCGTCGTCGAGAATGTGGCCCATCCCGAGTCGCCGCCACCGACGTAGCGCTCGATGTAGTCGTTGCTATCGCTGCCGTAGAGAACGCCATCGACGGCCAGTAGAGCTTCGGCGTTCTCGTCTGGGTCGTTTTGCTGGGCTAGGAAGAGGCGGTAGTCCGTCGAAACAATGACATCCATTGCTACCGGCACTTCGAAGTCGATCTCCCAAGCGCCGGACATCGCCCCAACGGTATCCTGGTCGTAACCCCCGGTGAACACCATCACGTTTCCGGTATCCGCCGGCCCTCCATGCACTCTCAGGATGCCATCGGTGTACTCGGCTTCCGTGGCAGCCCGGAACACGTTGTCGGAGTAGGCAAAGCCCTCGGCGCTGCCATCGAACGAAACGTTGAGTAGGGCAGCGGTGAGTCCGGCGAGAAGGGGAGTCGCCGCGGCTGAGTCTGCCGACTCCGTCTCGTACGCATCAACGGCTCGCACGGTGTAGGTGTCGCCGGGGCTTGCCGCAAGATCGGTCAAGGCCAAGCCGCGGGTGGCCTGGAGCAGGCTTCCGTTCCGATACACCCGGTAGTAAACCACCGCAGTGTCATCGACGGCGGCCGACCATGACAGGTCGACGGAAAGGTCGCCGTTGTCGACAGCGCTGAGTCCCGCTGGAACGCTCGGCGGATTGGTTTCTGGCAGCGGCGGCTGCGTTAGCGGGGGACCGACCGGCGGTCCCTGGCCGGCAGAGCTGCAATAGCGTTGGAGCCCGTTGCGCCATTGATCCCCAACCTGGGTTCGATCGAGGTCCCCGCCTGCCCATAGACAGCCATCGGGTGCTCCGTGGAGGGCCCAGCCGCCGAGAGAGCCATAAGTATCGGGAATCCATGCTGCGTTCAGGTCGCCGGTCAGGAGATCGAAGCCCATCATGCCCTGGGACTCGGCGTCAATAGGTTCGATGTCCACTGCCTCGGACAGGGTTGTGACCCAGGCGGGTAACTCGCGGATTACCCCCCAGCAATGGCAGGTGGCATACAACTCATCTCCGAGGATGGCCAACCCTTGGTAATCGCCACCGATGTGATACTCGGGCTCGAAACCTGTCATCCATCGCCGGTTGATGGACAGGTCGGAGGCATTGAGCATGTGAACGACGTGCTGGGTGCCAACGACCCAGACAAAGTCCCCGTGGGCCAACACCTCGAACTGATGATCCTGGTCGGGTGTGAGCTCGGGGAAACGATTCAGGCCGAGCACTGCGGATCCGTCCACATCGGAGACGGTGGCGAACCTATCGGTGTCCGGTTGGCTGTCGACCGAGTCGAAGAAACCGACGAGGTGCACCCGGTCGAGCACCGGATCATGGGAGAGACCCGATATCCTGCCGCCGGCTTCTCCGCCTGTGACCCGGGGCCGCCAATCCTTGTCGGGGGCACCCGTTGTAGGTGACAGGCGAGCCACTTTCCAAACGAAGGTGCGTGAAGCCGGGTCGATTCCCTGGACGTGGCTGAAGTTGCCCGCAACGTAGATCCAGCCCTCGGATTCCTGAATCTCGTTAACGGTGCCCGGATCCAGCGCCCAGTAGTTCTCCACCATCGCGAACCAGGTGTGATCGATCCGCCCTGATGCCGGATCCAGCGCGACGATTCCGCGGGTGTCGGGGTGGCCGTTCACCTCCGTGAACTCACCGCCAACGTACAGGCGACCGCCATCGGCTGATGCCTCGAGAGAATAGACGGGACCATTGAAGCTGGGCGTCCACCAAGAGATGTAGTCACCGGTGGTGGCATCGAATGCCGCAATGAACGCCTGATCGACGTGGGGGTCTACGCCGCGGCGGCGAACTACTTGGCGGAAGGTACCGCCAACATAGATCGTGTTGTCGATCTGCTCGATGGCGAACACTTCTCCGTCGGTGCCCGAGATGAGCGACCGGCCCTGGTTGACCACACCCCAGGTCTCATCAGCGAGCGGAGTCAGCGCCGTGGTGTTGACCTGGACCTCTGCCAGCGTCAGATGATTCTGGCCGGTCAGCTGGATACGCAAATAGCGCCCTGTCACTCCCGGCTGGAGCTCGACGTAGGCCGGCGCCGGCCCGGCATGGAATACGGCCGTGACACCTGGCTGTGCCAACGTGGTGGCGACGTCGGCTGTGGTGAATGGGACGTCAGACACGAAGAGGTAGAAGTCCGCCAGGCGATCAGCGCAGCAGTCCGTGCGGTTCCACAGCATCACCCGATCGACCTGGATGCTCGAGAGCATGTCGAGTTCCCACCAGGCCTCGACGTCGAAGTTCGTTTGTGTGATCGAATGAACGTCGAGATCCGTGCCCGACACGTTGCCGTCGATCGCCAGCTCGGGCCCATAGCTGCCGGGGAAGGTCGAAGACTGGGTGGCCACCGATCCGGCTGGGACGCTTGGGGGAGCGACGGCCACTGCATGGCCAATGGGCATGAGCAAAGCGGACGCGACAGCAAGCGCGGCTATACGCGTTATGCGCCGCTTGCCGGCCGCCCCATCGGCCTGTTGATCGCGAATGAAGAACACCGCTCCTACCCCCTGCGTCCTGTTCCCCTGAGGGCCGCCCGATGGCCCTCTACCAACAAGATCGAAGCGACAGCTTACGCCTGGTCGAGACGCTGTGACAATGCTCAATCTGCAGTACCCATTTCGGACTGGTCCCTTGACGTGTCGGAAGCGTAGGACCAATGGATACTCGTCGGTGCTCCGCGGGATGGCGGTAGCGGCTTTGCGGCCTCGAATAACCGCTCCTTGGGCAGGCGAGATTCTGGTGCCGCGGCGAATTGCCGTGCTAGCGCGACCGCTAGA
>JAAELU010000547.1 GCA_024226255.1 bacterium
AAACCGCACTCGGATGTTTACATGGCAACCGATGACCGGCCGGCGGCAAGGTGAAAGCGCCCGCTTAGCGTCCACCGCGTCGATTAGCCCTTCGACCACCCGGTCCTTTAATCCAATCGCCGCTTCTGGTATGCTCTTGATATTGCAGCCAATTCGTTTGCTGTGAACATCAAGGGAGAGACCCCCATGGCGCGGATCAACACGACATGCCGGCTGTGCCTGGTGCGCTGTGGCATAGTCGCCGAAACCCACGATGACGTGATCGGCGACAAGAACATCGCCAACGCGATTCCCAATGTCGAGCCAGACACCGTCTACAAGGTGCAGGGCGACCGGGACCATCCCCTGTCCAAGGGCTATCTGTGCGTCAAGGGCAAGGCGTCGGTCGATATCACCATGTCGGCCAAGCGGGTGATCTATCCCCAGAAGCGGGTCGGCGAGCGCGGCTCGGGCCAGTGGCGGCGGGTGTCGTGGGACGAGGCGCTTGATGATATCGCGGCGCGGCTCCAGGCGATCATCGACACCCACGGCGCGCCGGCGATCTCGGTCCAGGCGCTGCCGCCCAAGGAATATTTCGCCTACGACCTGTTCTGCGACCTGATCGGCTCGCCGACCTTCTTCAAGCACGATTCGCACCAGTGCTTCACGCCCCAGCTGATGTCCGACGTGCTGACCTACGGGAATTTGGCGACCTATACCGGTTGGCTCGATGTCGACGATCACGAGGTCGTCGTGCTGTGGGGCATCAACCTGTCGGAGACCAACGGCTCCAAGAGCATGAAGGTGCGCTCCGCCCAGCGTCACCACGGCGCCAAGACCATCGTCGTCGATCCACGCCCGACCCGCGCGGCGAAAGAGGCGGACCTGTGGCTGCGCTTGCGCCCCGGCACCGACGCGGCGCTCGCCCTGGGCATCCTCAACGTGATGATCGCCGAGGAGCTGTAC
>JAAELU010000548.1 GCA_024226255.1 bacterium
CACGGCCACGGCGAGGATGAACACCGATGTGGTGGATCGGAGGGCGGCCGGTTTCAGATCACTGAGCGCGAGTACTAGTGGTGGTCCCGGTAGGCCGGCCAGGATTCCGGCCAGGCCACCGGCGAACCCACCGGCGAGTTCAGTGGTCGGGACACGGCGGGGCGAACGGCCAGAAAGTAGGACGGCCGCGGTGATACAGATCGTCCCGCCGATCGCGATGTCGGTTGCCGCCGGCGACAGGGCGGCTCTCACGGCCCAGCCGACCCCCATACCAAAGGGCAGAATGGCCAAAGCTCGGACGATGGCGCTGCGATTGATGTGCGCTCGTTCGACGACAGCGTGCCGGCTGGCGATGACAACGCCGGCGATGAGAATTGGGGCCGGAAGGAACGCGTCGTCGATCACAACGAGGGCGGGCGCGGCTACGAGTGTCAGGCCCGAGCCGGTTGTGGCCTGAACTGTTGCGGCAACAGCCGAAACAGCCACCACGAGCAGTAGTTCGGTCATCTTCGAGATTGCCGGGATGAGCGTGGAACGGCAATGGCCACACAGCACAACAAGTTGGTCTGACTCTGTGCGTCGTGCCAGTGCTGGGGTGTTGTGCTTCGTGGTTGAGTGACTCCAAGAGCTGAGCACTCAGACTTGGGAGACTTGGAGGAGTCATGGCCGTATTGTCGCCAGCGTTGAAGCAGTCGACGGG
>JAAELU010000549.1 GCA_024226255.1 bacterium
GTCTTGCCCGTGCAGGTTGAGTTTGCCGCCGGCGACGGTGAAGTATTTGTCGCCAAACCCGTGATGGTCGCCGTTGCCCGATCCCGTCAGTGTGATCGTGAGGTTCTTGGTGAACCGGGTGTCGTGACTGCCACAGCGGAACGTGCCGTTCACCAGGATGTACCGGGCGTCGATCTGGATGTTGCGATTGCCGCAACGGACAGTCCCGTTGACGATCATTCCGGTGAGATCGAGATGCGTGTCGAGGACGGCAGTCGTGCCGACGGGGATCGTGACTGTTCCGGTCGTTGGAAAGGCCTCGGACCAATTGACGACTGTGGCGGCTTGCGCGCTCGGCAACGGAATCGCCAACGATGTCATCAATGCCAGCGCAACGAGCACAATGCGTCGCTTTGAAGTCACGGTACTTGGTTCTCCCCGGGTAGCTCACCGAAAGTGGTGGTTTCAGTCACAGATCGTATGCGATATCGCGCAAAAGAGGGAGTTAAGAGAGGGACTATTTCGTGATTAGTACGCTCGAGTAGTCCGAAGTGACGTTAAGTGCGATGGGAGTCGAAGGCTGCAAGTTGTCAGTTACCAGTTACCAGTTGCCAGTTATCAGTCCGGCCCAACTGGTAACTGGAAACTCCGGCTCCACTTGTCACCCTTACCTATCTCGAAGCTCCACGAGTCGCTGCACGACTTCACGTGGGCTATCGGTGAGGTGGATCAGTTCCGCGTAGTCGTGGCCGGCAGCCAACTCGGTCAGCAGGGGATAAACGGGCTTCTCGACGGTCCAGTATTCGACGCCAAGGAAGATCATTGGCGAAGGGTGGCCGAAACTTCGGTAGTGGTTCTGGGCGGCATCCTGGAATATCTCCTGGATGGTGCCGGCCGAACCTGGGGAGAAAACGACGCCGGAGGTGGCGATCGCGAGGAGGCCTTCCTCGCGCACGCTGTTCGCAAAGTACTTGGCGATGTCGGTGGCAAAGACGGTGGGCGGCTCATGGCCGTATAGCCAAGTTGGGATCCCGAGGCTGTCCGCCAGGTTCCCATCGGGTCCTGCCACCTGCGGAAACGATCTCTTCACTATCTGAGCTGTCGCCAGCCACTCCTCACGTGGCGTGAACGTTGGACACCGTGCCAGCGTCGCCAAAGCAAGGTCGAGGTCGGCTTCGCCGCGATATGCCATCCAGGCTCCCAAATGAGTCGCCTCCATGGCCCCGGGCCCACCACCACTCGTCATGAGGTAGCCGGCTTCGGCGAGCGCCTTCGCTATGACAGCGACGTCGCGGTACTGCGGCTCAGTACGTTCGAGGCCGTGGCCACCCATGATCGCTACGACGTCTCGGCCGGCAATCTTCTCGTCGAGGGCGTCGGTGATGGCGTGGTCATGCAACCGACAGGCGAGTGAATGCAAGATGTCGCCACGCACTTCCGGCCGCCGGGTGTACTGATACACCCGTTCGTCGAGCGTGTTGGCGTAGGTGGTGGAATCGCGGGAATCGAATTCTCCAAAGAGCTCCTCGGCCGAGTACAGCCGGGAGCGGTACGGCGAAAACGGCGTCTCGAGCGGTGGCCGAAATATCACGGCTCCGGCGGCACATGCGTGCTCGTAGGTCGACTGTGCCAACTGGGTGCCCAGGAAGACGGTTCCGGACAAGTCGACTCTGTCGAGGGTGCCGGCGTAGGACGAGAGATCGAGACCCTGGACCACAACATTGCCCATCGGGTGCCCGGCGCCAAGATGTGCCTCGAGCTGCTCTAGCGTTTCGATCTCAATGCTGGCCATTGCCGTTCAGGCTAGGAGAGCGGCACCACCCTTCTGTACTTGATACGTGATACTTGATACGGCCTTCTTACTCAGCTCTAAGGCTGGTGCATTTCAATACTGGTTATAGGCAGAGGACTGCCAA
>JAAELU010000550.1 GCA_024226255.1 bacterium
CGTGATCTGACCGAACCCCGACACCAAGCCGGCCGACCCGCGCCCACCGATCGATCAACGCAACGGTGCCCCACACACTCCAAAGACGTTCGGATCGGGATCGCCCACGACCTCTTGCATGCTGGCCCAGAAGCCCGGTCCGCTCGGCTCGGTGGGCCGCATTGGGTCTGGCTTCGGCGTCGGCCAGGCCGACGGTCGTGCCGTTGCCGAGATCCTCGCCCACAAATCTTCGGGCTAGCTCCCCGGACGGTCAGGGATCGGTTGTTGCCAAACCGTCGGAGCGAGCGCGTTGAGCGACGCATGGAAACCGCACTGGGGGGCGAGTGTGATGAGGAGGCTGCGGCCGCGCTCAGACCATGATTCCTGCAATATGTCGTGGGCAATCCAGTGGTAGTCAGTCGATGACCGGGTCAACAGTTGCTCGAGCGCGAGAAGCTTGCCCACCAACGTTCCGAACTCCAGCGTCGCGCGGACGTCGTCGCCAAGGTTGACCAACGCATCGGTCATCGCCAGCATGGCGTGAAGATCGTCGGGGTTCAGGCGGGCTGCGTCGACCGCTGCTTCCAGCGGCCGTTGAAAGCGCGAGGGGTCGGCTTCGCCGTCGGCGTTGTCTTCGTGGGCCGAACGCAATGCCTGGAGCGCGATGGCGCCGTCGATCGCGGCCGCTTCTCTCGTATGGGCATTGAGGCGGTGTGCGGCCGTCGGCCAGGCCTCAGCGCCGGGGTCGAGTCGAAGTAGCGGCGAAAATATCGAAGCGAGAGGATCACGGCGCTGGACATGGGCCGTGACCGCGGCCACGAGATCGTTCGCCGTCCAGGCGGGGTCTTCAGCGAGCAAGACTCGACTTCTGTCGAACCCAAACGGCAGCGAGTCGATGATGCGATCTTCGGGCCGGTTCAGAATCGTCGTTAGCGTTGTCTGGCTGATAGGCCATTCGGCAACCGTCTCGATCGGATGACTCTTGTATTGCTCATAGGTCGCGCGGGTCTCCTCAACATGAAGCCAGCCTGACGGCGCGGTGACCGTGCTTCGGATGCTGTAGGTCGAGCGCGGCCACATTCGTATCTCGCGGCGGGAAACCCGTATGGATGCCTTGGCGGTCACGATCGGCGACAGAGAGCCGATCTCGTCCTGGTCGGGCGGATCCTTGATCTCGACCGCCATCGGCACAGTGCCTCTGACGACCAATCCATCGAGGAGTAAGGGAGCGTCGAGCGACGTCGAGTCGATGGAGGACGGTGGGCCCCATATCTCAAAGTTGGCGACCAGGTCGCCCATCGGTCCGCTGTCGTCCCACCGCACGGAAGTGGTTGCGACCAGGTCGCCGCCGCCGTGATCGGTGACGTTCAGGTGGACGGCCGGTGTCGGGGTCACCAGTCGAGGTAGGAACCGGCGCTCGAGATGAAGTCCCCAACAAGTCCCGTCACGTCTCCGGCCATCTCAGCGAGTGCTACGGCCGTATCCCACATCGATTCCTCGCGCTCTTCGGCGTGCTCGGCGTCGCGCTCGTTTGACTCATTGCGGACATCGGCCATCTCGTACATGGCTTCGTTCAGTCCTCGTTGGTCTTGGTTGGCTGCGGCCGCGCCAAATTTCTCGACCCGGATATCGGCGACAGGAGGAGCATCGAGCGAGTTCTCCCCACCCGGTTCGATAGCGGTTTCGTTCGATAGGGGCGGCGGAGCCGGCGAGTCCGGACCGGTGCGGCCTTTGGTCCGGCGATCCTGGTCGAGGGTCTTCCGGATGAGCATTTCCGCATGAGCGGTCTCATCGGCAATCTGGGCGTCGGATGGGTCGAGGTCATCGAGTTCATCGACGGTGTCCGCAAGCACATAGAAGATCTCATCAAGCGTGTCGACGGAGACTTGCGTTTGGCGCAGCCGCGCCATGTTGGACTCGAGGCGGTGGAGTTCGGTCAGATCGGCTTGAAGTTCGGCGATGACGAGGGCGGGCTCGTCCATCTCGTGGCCGATCTTCGCCCCGGAGGCTACGCCAGCGGCTGTCGTCACCACCAAGACCGCTTTCGCGCCGCCTTCGGACCCGGCTGTCATGCCGACGACCCCTCCGGTGACAAGTCCGACAGCTCCGCCGATCATTGCGCCGCCGACGGACCAGAACGGTTCCCAGCCGCGGGCTTTGGCCCGGTCGCGCGACTCAGTGATGCGCCGCTTGGCTTGAATGATCCCCTGGTCGATGCCGAGCACCTCGACCTCGTGGCGTTTTGCCACTGTTCGCACACCTTTTCCGATCTCTCGAAGTATCCCGGCATCGTGGATCTGGGCGAGGCCGCGCGCTGTGCTCCAGAGGTCGTCCTTGCGTTTGGGGGCAAGGTCGGGAGCGATGGAGACCTGACGGTCGAGTAGCGAACCAATGCTCTCGATCATGTCGGGGTTCGACATGACCTTGATCAATGTGGTGCGTCGATCGTGCAGCCAGTTCAGGTACTGCAGGGCTTGGTTGTCGAGGTTCCGTTGACGGGCCTGGGCCTCGTTGACGGGTAGCGGGTCAAAGAAGTAGCGACGATTTGCTCGGGGTGTCGTGCTCGCGAAAAGCCCTTCAAGCACGCCGTCGGCATCTCTAGGATCGGTTTCGATTCCCGCGATGTTGACTGACTCGGGAAGGTTGGTCAGGTCCAATGCGGTCATGTCGCCTCTCGCCGATTGGGTTCCTCAACCCTAGCTCAGGCTCAGGGCGAGCTCCGCGCTGGGGATTCGGGAACCTGGCGAGCACGCACGGCGTGACCCACGCTCACACCTCCGTACCCTCCTCCACGCCTGCTGCTGTCTTTCTCAACGAACGCTGGGATGACAGCCCGGCTCCTGAAATGGAATGGGAGTTCCCAATCGCGCCCGGCACGAGCGTTGAGGTTCGTCTCTACCTTTCGAGCGGATTCGATGCCGCCTCACAACCCGTTGACCGACAATTTGATAACAACAGGATCGAGTGGGACCACGGCCGACTCAAGGCCAGGCTGAAACCAATGCGCGGTCTGAGCACCGATCGGACCGCGTCGATGGTGATCCGCGGTCACGCGTTCGTCCAGAATCTTCGACGCGGCCACTACGAACTCGGCGCCGAAGCCGACCGTGGCTGTCTACGCCTGGCGGCCGCTTTCGATGAGCTCGCCGACGTGATCTGACCGAACCCCGACACCAAGCCGGCCGACCCGCGCCCGCCGATCGATCAACGCAACGGTGCCACTGCGACCTCACACCCGCCCCGACACCATTGAACGACCAATCAAACCCGCTGCGGGCCCTTGCCGCGCTGGTGCCTCTTGGTCAACCTCCTTCGCGGACGACCTCGACGATGCTGCGGTTGCGGTTGGCGATCAACATGAACAAGGCTGTGGTCACGAGAGAGATCGTAAAGGTTGCGGCAAGAAGCGATCCAGCCGCCGCCAACACGGGATGTGAGATTGGCTCGTCGAACGCAACGACGTACCAGGTAATCGTCGCGAGTGAGCTAGTGAGGAGCACGCTCCCCAGCACTTCCACGACAATTGGAATTGAGGCTGCCGTCGGCGGGAATCCCAGACTCCGATACAGCGCCAGATCGGTCCTTCGGAGCCTGATCATCGATGCAACGAAGAGAACGGCAACGGCGGAGACCGCGATGGTGGCACCATCGGCACGGTTCGAGTCGAATTCCCTAGGCCCGCCCTGGAATGTCACGTCGTTGATGATGACATCGGGGCTCTGAAAGTACAGTGCCGCCGATACGACGGCGTCGATGGTGCCAAAGGCTGCATCGCTGGCCTCGACCCAACACTCGTCAGCTAGGCCTTCGGGCGCGACAACTGCGATTGCCCAACCGGAGACTCCTTCAGTGCGCGACCCTCGAGCCGCAATCACGGGGAACGCATCGCTCGATTGTGGAATCTTGAGACGGTCGGCGAGTCCAGAACCGAGGAACTCAACGTCAGCCGGGCTGTTGACAGCCCGGGCGCTGAGGAGTTCGATCATGCCAACTGATGCAGTCCCGCGGGGGACCTCCACCCCGGGGCGAACGGACGTCGAACCGACAAGATCGATCGATCCGGATGCTACGACTCCGGATGACAAGACAAGCCGTTCACACGATGCGCGATTGATCCCGCTCTCTGCTCGGCCAACGACAATATTGGAGCCAGCGTCGACTCGTCGTGCCTCACTGGCCAAGTGCGCTCCGAGTCCTCCTGCCCCCAGGTGTAGTCCGGCAAGAACCGCAACACCGAGTAGTAGGACCAGGGGGAAAGATCGTACCCAGCCCTTTTCGAGGTTCTGGCCGCCGAGTGCGAAGCTTGTTCGGGCCAGGACCTTCGATTTCATCATTGTTCGTGGAGGACGCCGCGGTTGAGCAAGAGTACTCGTTGACTTTGCTGAGCGACACGGCTGTCATGGGTTGCGGTCACGACCGAGACGTGACTCGCCACGCGGTGGTTGAGCGCGTCCGCGACACACAGCACGAGATCTTCTGAGGTTGACCCGGTCTGGCGGACACTTACCTTGAGGGCGTGAGCCCGGATTGGAGTGTCCATGTCAGGAACAAGTGAGCGTCGACCGCGACGTGAGTTCACCGACGAGTTCAAGGCCGACGCGGTGGCCTTGGTCGAGGAATCGGGCGGCCAGATAGCGAAGGTCGCCAAGAGGTTGAATATCTATGACTCGTCGCTGGGGAACTGGGTCCGCCAAGCCCGCGAAGAAGCAGCCGGCGCGCCGACCGCCGCTGAACGCGCCGAGATCCGCGAGTTGAAGCGTGAACTCGAGCGGGTGAAACGCGAGCGCGACATCCTGGGAAAAGCAACCGCCTACTTCTCGGCACGAGACCCGAGGAACGGGTGATGGCGATCTATTCGTTCATCGCTGAGGAGCAGGCGAACCAGGTGTGGGCAGTAGCGGAGATGTGCCGGGTGCTCGAGGTCGGCCGCAATC
>JAAELU010000551.1 GCA_024226255.1 bacterium
CAGCCAGCGCCTCGATGTTGGCCTCAAAGACCGAGCCGTCGTCGTCGATGAAGGTCCCGCTGGTGGGAGCGCACGGTGCGCCCTTCATCGGCCCGATGTAACTGTCAGCGATGACGATGTTGTCGATGTACAAGCTGATGTCCTGATCGGGCACGTCGGAGCCGCCGTGGTATACGTTTAGCCAGATCTGTTCGATCTTTAGCGCAGTGGTGTCTCGCCATCGCCAATCGGTCTGCCGGTAAGCCAACCGCCCGTCGACCCATGTCTCCAGAACACCGTTGTCGATGCCCGGCGTGTTCAGCACAAGGTGTTGCTCGATGCTGTACCAGCGGTCCTTCTCCAGATAGCCGAGATAGGCCTCCTGCCACAGCACATTGTCGCCCCATTGAGTGGGCTGCTCAGCGTGATAGACGTAGTGGCCAACCGGGACGGTGTTGTACAAAGGGTTGGCGGCGCCAGCAACGTTTGGCTGGAAGAGGCCGCGGGCACTCCACCCGTTCGTGCCATCCGAAGGGCGTCCGCCCCAACCGGCGACACCGTACGTTCCCGAGATGCCGGGGAATTTGCCGCCGTAGGTTGGATCCCAGCTCTGGTCGATGCGGATGTAGTAGCGGAAGAAGATCTCCTCGGGCTCGGAGCCCGTTTGGTCCTGGAACTTGAATGCGACTCCGGAGCCGGTGTTCTCACCCTCCGGCACTGTGATCTTCAGCGCCGAACCGTCGAGCGATTCGAACCCCGTGCCCGACGAAACCACCTGAAGAGTGGGGGAGTCGCTGTTGGCATACACATTTGCCCACGACGTGTTGGTGAAGGTGGTGTGCTCGTAGACATCGGGATGTCCGTCAATGCCTTCGTCGCCATCGTATGAGTAGGCCAGGCCGTTTTGCGCCGCAGGCAGCGTTCCCGGGTCATGAAAGACGCGGAACACCCCTACCTCAAACGGCGAGCTGCCGTACTCGGCGTAGCTCCACAGTTGCAGCGTCGCCGAACTGATCGTGGTCGCCGCCGGAATCTGCGCCAGGTCGAAGCGGAGGAGACTGTGGTGCTCACCATTGGCAACCCGGAGAGTCGTATCGTCGCCAAAGCCCTGGTAGGTGGATGTGTTGATGCTCGTGTCGGCCTCGGGTGCGAGTACGAAGGTGCCGGCCGAGGTAGCCACGGTCAGCTTGGGACGCTCGGCGGCAACGCCGTGCTCACGGCTGTAGAAATCGAACGGCCCGTGCCCTCCCGTGCGCTGAAGGGACAATCCCTGATTCGGTGTACCGCTCACCCATTCCGCGACGAGTGAGGTCACATCCCACGTTTGCGGTCCAGGTGTGTCGTCATCTTGGAGAACCGATAGCGCATACGGTGTAGTCAGCGAGGGCCACCCGTTTGCGTCGACGATGTCGCCGAATGGGCGATCCCATGCCAGGAGGGCGGACCGGTTGTAGAAGTCACGGGTGGCACCGTCGTCGAGCTCCATCGTGCCTTCAACCCACTGAGCTCGCGGATCATCACCGGAGAGGGTCGGTTCCGGGCAGGTCTGGGCGATGGCGGGTGCTGCCTGTGAGGACAGACTGGCGGGAGCAATCACCGCGCCGAGCAATCCGAGCGCGACAGCGAGCCATAGCCGCCGACGTGGGTTGGCATTCGATCGTTCCGTCACCGCAACCTCCTCGTGAGCCGAGTATCGACCCCACCTCATCTTGCTTGAGGCAGGGTGCTACCTGACATTCCCAACGGGTGTCAGCGCTCCAGACCGCGGAGTCGCTAGGCCATGACGCGTCGTTCGGGCCTCGCTGGTGTTGACCGACGAGACATCCGGCGATCAATCCGCTCGGGGCGCCGCTAGCCGCTCCGATCATCTGATCCCGGCTGTAGCTCACATCATCCCGGGGGCACCCGAACGGTACCTCGCGCTTGGAGCCTCGAACACTAACCGTCACGGTCGTCTGCCTCGAGGCGCACTCATCTGTCGTTTGCGGGCTCGATAGTGTGCGCTAGGCCTAGAGATCTCGTGCGGTGTGGAGGTGCTCAGGCGTGGAACTTGGTGAGTGCGTGCGGCAGGTGTGGAGCCGACTCTCTGGTGGGTCTGGGTGGGACTACGCCTTGGTATCTAGTGGGCGAGGTTCGCCCAGGCTTCCGCGCGTTCGACTAGTCGCTCGACGGCTGCTCTTGCAAGCTGATCTCCATCGCCGGGCTTGAGTGCTAATAGCCGGGCGGCCACCTTTGCCCGTTTTGAACTCCCATTGGTGGCGGCCTGCAGTTTCGCTCCAGCGACAGGGTCGGTTACGCCCCGTTCTGTTGCCGCGCATGCTTTCTCGAGCACGGCAAGCACGGCATAGGCGTCTCGGGGAAGGTTCCCGATCTTGGCTATCGGCGTCGGGGATGTCGGCGGCGGTGTCAACTGCAAAACCGGATGCGCGCAGGCGACGCTCCAGAGCTCCGTTCAGCTCGACATCGTCTTCGACTATCAACACGCGCATCGGTTCGTCCCCATTGATCGTCGGCGAGTGTAACC
>JAAELU010000552.1 GCA_024226255.1 bacterium
GACGAGTCGCCGGATTCCGAAGAGCCGGAGTCCTCGGTGGAAGGCTCTGGCCTCGACGAGTCGCCGGATTCCGAAGAGCCGGAGTCCTCGGTGGAAGGCTCTGGCCTCGACGAGTCGCCGGATTCCGAAGAGCTCTTCGCAGCAGCCGGCAAGAAGAAACCGCGATCGATCTTCGCCGAGCTCCCGATTCTCGTCGCGATCGCCCTCCTGCTAGCGGTGCTCGTCAAGACTCTGGCATTCCAGGCTTTCTACATCCCGTCAGAGTCGATGGTGGAAACCCTCCAGGTGAACGATCGGGTGTTGGTCAACAAGATCAGCTATCGCTTGGGTGACCCGCAGCGTGGCGATGTCGTCGTGTTCGACCGCACCCCAGACACCGACGAGTCGCTGGTCGGGGCCCTTTTTCGCAACCTGGGTGAGTCGATCGGGGTGCGAACGCCGGAGGCGGACTTGATCAAGCGGGTCATCGGTCTACCTGGCGAAACCATAGAGATCAGGCAAAACACCGTCTTCGTGGACGGAGTTGCGATCGACGAGCCCTATTTAGAGGAAGGCATCCGCACCACCCGGATGGAACCGGTGACCGTGCCCGATGACAGCTACTTCGTGATGGGCGACAACCGTCCCCGGAGCCTCGACAGCCGATCGTTCGGAACCATCAACCGCGATGAGATCGTCGGGAAGGCGTTCGTGATCATCTGGCCGACATCGCGCTGGGGTGGCCTGTAGCTATCCGCCGGCTCGATGCCACGATGCTGCGTACCGGCTGTGATGCCTTGGCAGTTGGCGATCCGCGACTGGAAGCGCTGCTGCAACTCAATGGCGAGCCACCGCTTCGGCTCCGACCAGAAGGCTTCGCCACACTGGTGCATCTGATTCTCCAGCAGCAGGTGTCCCGAGCTTCAGCTCAGGCTGTTTTTGACCGTCTCACCGCCGCGGCCGGCGGTGAGGTCACCGCTGATGCTGTGCTTGCCGTGGATCCGGAGCAGCTCCGTGCGGTCGGGTTCTCATATCAGAAGATCGAGTACGTCACATCGCTGGCAGAGGAGGTGCGCTCGGGCGAGCTCGATCTGGCAGCACTGGCGTCGGCTTCCGATGAGGAGGCGGCGGCGACGCTCAGCGGTCGACGAGGCATCGGCCCTTGGACGGCAGCGGTCTACGTGCTCACGGCGCTGGGACGGCCCGACGTATGGGCCCCTGGAGATCGGGCCCTGCTGGTTTCGCTGGGGAGAATGCTCGACCAGACATCGGTACCTTCCTCCGCAGATGCCGAGGTGGTCGCATTGCAGTGGCAGCCGTGGCGTGCCGTGGCAGCCCGAATCTTGTGGCACGACTACGCCGCACGCGAGGCTCGGTAGTCGGTGTATCGACGGTGCTGGAGTATCGTCCGTCCGTGACCACTCCACCCTCGCTGGAAGAGGGGACGTACGCCACCGACTCGTATGATCCCGCCCATCGCAGCCTGCGCGCCCTGCGCGAAGGGGCCAAAAAAGATGCCCAGGTCAACCGTGCGGCCAAGAGCTTCTGGCGCGAGCTGCCGATCCTCATCCTCATCGCCCTGGTCCTCGCGGTCATCATCAAGACCTTCATCGTGCAGGCATTCTTCATCCCGTCGGGATCGATGCTCGAGACTCTCCAGATCGACGACAGAGTCCTCGTTTCCAAACTCTCGTACGCGTGGGGTGAACCTGATCGGGGCGATGTCATCGTGTTCGACGATCCTCGGGGCATTGCTGTCGATGAAGAGTCGGTTCCGGCGCGCTTGTGGCGCAATCTCAGCGAGTCGATCGGGATTCGAACGCCACAATCGGAGTTCATCAAACGTGTAGTCGGCCTCGGTGGCGACACGGTCGAGGGCCGCGGTGGCGTCGTATACGTGAACGGGCAGCCGATCGACGAGCCCTACCTCCCTCGCTACGCGGTGACCGATGACTTTGACATGGTCGAGGTACCGCAAGGTGAGCTGTTCGTGATGGGAGACAACCGCGCCGACAGCATCGACAGTCGCTCGTTCGGAACGATCCCCGAGGGAGACATCGTCGGGCGGGCATTCATTGTCATGTGGCCACCATCGCGATGGGCAGGGCTGTGAGCCGAGGCACGGCGTGCTTGGGTTGCCGCCACATGTTGCCGATGGACGTCCCGGAAGATGACTTTGGGGCCGCCGCGTCCGTATGATGCCCGGCAACACCCAGGAGATGTGATGGCAGACGAGGACCTCGAGCGGTACGAAACCGACGTCGAGTTACGAATCTATAAGGAGTACCGCGACGTACTTCCAATGTTCAAATACGTAGTTGAGACCGAGCGCCGCTTCTATCTGGCGAATGGTGTCGAGCTGCAGACCCGTCGCGCCGACGGCTCCGTCTACTTCGAGCTCGAGCTCGACGATGCCTGGGTGTGGGACATGTACCGTCCCGCCCGCTTCGTGAAGAACGTCAAGGTGATGACGTTTCGCGATGTGAACATCGAAGAGACCCTCTCTAGCTCGGTCCAAGCAGGCGACATCCTGCCCCCGACCTGATAAGTTCTTCCTATCCGATCGGAAGGAGGGCCAAGTGACCGAATTCTCGCGGTTTGCGGCGCGTCCGCACTCCGACATCATCACCCTCCGGGTGTCCCGATCGGGCTTCTTGATCCTCTTCTGAGCGATTCTGCGCATCGGCGACACCCCCGAGACATGGGAATGTCCAAAGATGCTTGATCTGTCCGAATATGGCTGGAGCGAATCCGTTGCGGAACGTTTCAGCGCCTTGTCCATAGAAGACGTCTATCCAGGCCGCGTCAGTCGCGCTGATCGTGGTCAATACCTTGTCGCAACGGAAGCCGGAATCGTGCCGTGCTTCGCCAATCAACAGCTCGATAGTGGCGGGGTCGCCGTCGGCGATTGGGTGGCGGTTCGCGGCGATAGTCGCACCGGCCAGTTGATCGTTGGCGTCGCCGAGCGCACCTCGGCAATCGTCAGGCGCGATCCATCGCCGGGCAACAACCGTGACCAGGTGCTGGCAGCCAATCTCGATAGTGGATTGATTGTCTACCGGCTCGATCATGGGGTACGAATGTCGATCCTCGAGCGCTACATGGTGCTCATCTGGGATAGCGGGGCGGTCCCCGTGATCGTCCTCTCCAAGGCCGACTTGGTGGCCGGTGACGAAGTGAGTGAGGCCGTCGCTGATGTGGCTGCCGCCGCGCCGGGCGTCACTGTGGTTGCTCTGAGCGGGATCACGGGCGAAGGTCTCGAAGGCCTGGCGCCGTTTACGGCGGCAGGCCAAACGGTGGCTCTGGTCGGCGAATCGGGTGTCGGCAAGTCGACTCTGGCCAATTGCCTCATCGGGTCCGACCTCCTCGACACGGGAGAGACCCGGTCGGGCGACGGCAAGGGCCGGCACACCACGGTGACTCGGCAGCTGGTGCCGCTGGGAGGCGGGGCAGTTCTGATCGACACACCAGGCCTGCGATCCGTCGGCCTCGCTGAGTCAAGCGAAGGAATCAGCCAAGTCTTCCGTGATGTCGAGAAGTTGCTCGATCAGTGCAGGTTCCGCGACTGTGCCCATGAGAGTGAGCCGGGATGTGCGGTCCAGGGCGCCATTGAGGAAGGTTCACTCGATGCGCGCCGCTACGACAGTTATCTCAAACTCGAGGCCGAGCAGGAGCGCACTCGTCGACGCAAAGAAGCGATCGCCACCCGTGCCGAGAAGAAGGAAGTCGCCCGAAGCCGACAGAAGTCGGCGCGACGCAGCCGCGAGCCGTAGATCGCGGGCCGTAGATCGCGGCCGTGGGTGTTGCGCCGTAGGTATTGAATCGAATCGTTGTGTCAGGCACGGTTGATCCATGATGACGCCCCGGCATGCAGACGACCGCCCACGGTTGGGGGCGTTCGGTGAGCGGGTGGCCGCCGACTTTCTCATGAGCCGAGGCGCAACAGTGTTGGCTCGCAACGTTGAAGTGGACAACGGTGAACTGGACCTGTTGGTCGAAATCGGTGGAGAGCCGGCCGTCGTCGAAGTCAGGTCCGCCCGGCGAGACGACGTCGTCGCCGACCTGTTTCCCTACGCCAAGGAACGGCAAGTGCGGCGCCTGGCGGCGTTGCTCGAGCCCCCGATCTTTCGGATCGACCTCGTGACTGTGCTGGTGGCGTCGGGCGGGATCAGAGTCCGGTGGCATCCCCGGGTGTGAGCGTGCCCCGCCGACGCCGTTCCTTGTGCCAGCAGCCGGCCGAATTGTGTCCTGGACCGATATGCTTGGGGTGGGTGGCGGCAACTGCCTGGCAGAAAGGTTTCTTGTCGATTCCCATCCGTTTGGAGGTTCCCATCATGTTTCGCAACCCCCATCCCAATCGGCGATCTGCAGTCCTCATCTCATGCCTCAGCCTGCTCTTCGTGAGCGCCGCCGGCGTCTCCGCCGAGGATGGGCAATTGGTGCCGTATTCGTTTCAAGGCAAATTCGTCGCGGAGGCCGACCCGGGATCACATCCGTTCTGGCAAGGGCTCGAGAACGGGACGTTCGACGGCACCTATTTCCTCCCTGATGGCAGCTTTCCGGCGCCATCTGGCACGAGTTTCGGTATTCCCGAGTTCGACATCACGATGCGTGATCAACTAGGAAATGTCTTGATCCGCTTCACATCGGTACAAGACTTTGGCGGCTTCTTCGCCGACTTCTTTGGACCGGGGACCGGCGACGGATTTGTCTTTCTTAGCGACGAGACGCAATTCCAGTTCCAGCTGGGATATCAAAGTGCGTTTGAAGGGAACGGAATCGGCAGGGACGGTGGTGTCTTCCTGCTTGGCGAAGGTCCGCTAGATGGTGGCATTGCCGTGATGTTCCATATCGGGAGGGCCCTGGAGTGCACAATTGTTGGGACGGCCGCCGACGATGTCTTGATCGGAACTGTTGGCGATGACGTGATCTGTGGACTTGATGGCGATGACACAATTGAAGGGCTGGCAGGGAACGACGTGTTGATCGGCGGCCGCGGCAGCGACCTGTTGGCCGGCAATCTCGGCCACGACGCTTTGTTCGGCCATGCCGGTGAGGACACACTTTTTGGTGGGCCCGGCCGCGATCGACTTGCGGGAGGTGGTGACGCCGACCTACTGCGCGGTGGCGACGGAAACGATGAGTTGCATGGTTCGGAGGGGGCTGACATGTTGATCGGCGGCCCCGGCAACGACACTCTGTGGGGTGGACCTGGCGATGACTCGATGGACGGACGCGACGGCGACGACATATTCCTGGGAGGGCCTGGAAGCGACAACATGTCCGGCAACCCCGGCAACGATCTCATGTTCGGTCAGGCCGGCGACGACACGATCCGGGGAGGACCTGGCAATGACGTGTTGGCCGGCGGCGGTGGTCAGGACGTGCTGCGAGGCGGCAGCGACGACGACGAGTTGCACGGCGCGCACGGAGCCGACGAATTGGTTGGCGGCGACGGCAACGATCTGATTTGGGGCGGCGCCGGGGAAGACCTGATGGAGGGTCGAATGGGCAATGACACTCTGCGCGGAGGGATCGGCAACGATGTGCTTGCCGGCAACCACGGCGACGACACGTTGATCGGACACGATGGAGACGACACCCTGTACGGCGGCCCAGGGACCGATACTTGCCACGGCGGCCCCGGAAACGACAATCTGGTGGCCTGCGAGTAGGCGTCGTCGAAGAACCTGTGCCGGCGGGCTCAGAGTTCGCTGGCATCCCCAGGTGTGATTGTGCCGCGGCGGCGCCGCTCCTTGTACCAGCAGCCATGGTGCCAGTGCCGTCGAAGGTCCGGTGAGTCCTCGGGGATGACGACGAGGTGGAACACGCCGAGGCCGATGATGCCGTCACACCGCGGGCAGATGTACTCCTTGCGGGCCTGATACGGCTGGATTGGCCTGACGACTTCGGGTTCGAGCCTGCCTCGCGGCGGCATCATCCGAAGAAGCCCCAACCAATGAACGCCAGTGTTAGCGCGACGAATCCGACGACAAGCGCAATGTCGAGTGGCGACTTGGATTGCTGGTCGAACGGATTGAATCCCATACGGTCCCGAGGGTACTGCGGCTTTCGTGTCACAGAGGCCACATGGCTACTCGAAACTGGCCCACCGCATCGAGCAAGTCGGCAGGTCTAGATTGGTGACGGTGCTCGAAGGAGGTTTGGCGTGAAAGCCCTGCGTGCGATTTTGATACTCGCTCTCTTGCTGGTGCTCGGGAGCATCCAGGCGTTGCCTGTGATAGGTCAGGAAGCTGGTCCAGGCGACTTCGAGGCGGAGGTGGCTCCGGCGCCGCCGATACCGCCAGACTTCGAGTTCGATTTCGGCGACAAGGGTGCCGGGGCCACTCAATTGGCGGGTGCGTGGGGCGTAACTGTCGACTCATCAAATCGGATTGTGGTCGGGGACGAAGGCGGTGACAAGATCGTGGTGTTCAACATGACGGGCGTCTATGTCGGTTCGTTCGGATCGACAGGCGCCGGTGCCGGCGAGCTCGATGGTCCCAATGCGCTGGCCTCTGACGCGTCCGGCAATATTTACATCAGCGAATACCAGAATGATCGCTTGAGCGTCTTCAGCTCAAACTTCGCATTCGTTCGCCACATCGGTTCGCTTGGCACCGGTCCCGGCGAGTTGACCAGTCCAGTGGGGCTAGCTGTGGATAGCACGGGGCGAGTCATTTCGGGTGACCGCGGCAATGATCGAATCTCCATTTTCCAGGGCAACGGCACTCCCGTGATGCAATTCGGTAGTCCGGGGACAGGAAACGGACAATTCACCACGATCTCTGATCTCGGAGTGGACAGCAACGATCGAATCATCGTGACCGATAATGGTCCCGACAGAGTGCAGATTTTCGACAAGAACGGCAACTTCATCACGGCTTTCGGTTCGAGCGGTACCGGCAACGGTCAGTTCATGAATCCGGAGGGCGTTGCGATCGATCAATACGACAACATCCTGATCTCGGACTACGGACGCGACGATGTCCAGATGTTTGACAGGGATGGCAACTACCTCACGAAGTTCGGTGGCGACAGGGGGCTGCCGGCGCTTCGAGACATCGCCATGTCGAACGACGATGACATCATCATCGTGGACCAGTTTGCCGATCCGGCAGTCTCGTTCTACGACTTTCACAGCTGCGGTGGCGAGTTGGCAACGATCGGCGGCACGCCTGGGAACGACACGCTCACCGGAACGGCGTTCAAGGATGTCATGGTCGGATTCGAAGGCAACGACACTATCAAGGGCCTCGCCGGCAACGATCTCATCTGCGGCGGAGCCGGTGACGACGTGCTCCGAGGAAACCGCGGCAGGGATGGCATTTGGGGCTTCAGTGGTGATGATGTCATCAACGGCGGCAAGGGCGCCGACTCCATTTACGGTGGCAAGGACCACGACACGATCGACGGTTACTGGGGCAACGACCAGATTTGGGGCGGCCGTAGCGGCGACACAATCAAAGGCAACCGGGGGGACGACAAGCTCCGCGGCGAACAAGGTAACGACACGCTCAAGGGTGGCCAGGGAACCGATAAGTGTTTCGGCGGCAAGGGCGGCAACGATCAGGCAAAGTCGTGCGAAACCACGGGTGGCATTCCCTAGAAGAATTCACGACTACGGGCGCCGCGTGCAAGCGGCGTCCGTTTTCGCGTCACAGTGGCCACATACGTTGGTCGTATGTTTGCTCGTGTCACTTCAGTCGCCCTAGTTGGCGTCGAACCATGTCCTGTTGATGTTGAAGTCCATGTCACCAATGCCACGCAATCCGTCTTCACGATTGTCGGGCTACCCGATACCGCTGTGCGGGAAGCCAAGGAGAGAGTCCGCGCCGCCTTCCGATCTTCGGGGCTGCACTTTCCCGGAGGCCGGGTTGTAGTCAACCTTTCACCGGCGGATCTACCCAAAGCCGGCTCCGCCTATGACCTGCCAATAGCTCTAGGACTCTTGGCGGCGATCGATGAGAAGTGCAAAGTTGTGGCAAGAGTCGTCGCTCTTGGGGAGCTCGGTCTGGATGGAGCGTTGCGATCGGTACGTGGTGGATTTGGGGCGGCCCTCGTTGGGCGGCGGATGGGCCGTTCGGTCGTACTGCCTGAGAATGCGGCGTCCGACGCGTCGGTTCTCGACGGCGTGGACGTCTTCGGAGCGGCCACCCTCAAACAAGCAGTGGCGGCTGCTCTCGGTGAGGTCGTTCCGGCCTCAGGCGCACCGCCCGCGCTCGAGGGGAAGCCGAGTCAGGACTTGGCAGAGATACGCGGGCAACGCACTGCCCGGCGCGCCCTCGAGGTGGCCGCGGCTGGTGGTCACCACATGTTGATGTCGGGGCCACCGGGGGTCGGCAAGACCCTGCTGGCGCGGTGTATGCCATCGGTCTTGCCGCCACTACCTGCCCACCAGCAGTTGGAGGTAGGCCTGGCATGGGCCGCCGCCGGACTCTCACGGTTCGGCCACACTGAGGCGCCATTCCGGAGCCCGCACCACTCCGCCACCCTGCCCGCTCTGGTGGGCGGAGGGAGCGGAGTTCCGGTGCCGGGAGAAGTGACGTTGGCTCATAGGGGAGTTCTGTTTCTCGACGAGCTTGGAGAGTTTCCGATGCCGATACTCGACGCCCTCCGCCAGCCCATCGAGGACGGACAGGTGGTGGTGGCGCGCAAAGGTTCAACGGTCACATTCCCGTCCGCAATACAGCTGATCACGGCCACAAATCCTTGCCCGTGTGGTTTTCTCGACGATGCCGATCGCCAGTGCGTGTGCACTCCGCGGGCCGTAGATCGTTACCGGGCTCGCCTATCGGGTCCGTTGCTCGACCGCTTCGACATTCGGGTTCACCTTGCGAGAGTGGACCATCGGCAACTTTCTGGACCTCCCGGCGAAGCCAGCTCCGCGGTTCGGCAGCGAGTCACGGCGGCCCGCAAACGTCAGTTCGAACGAGGATCTCTCAATTCTGTTCTGCTGCGAGCCGACCTCGACGAGCTGGACTGGGAATCAGCATCGATTGCCCTGCTCGACAAGGCGGTCGATGCCCATCGGCTGTCACCGCGCGGCTGGGTCCGAGTAAGGAGGGTTGCCGTCACGATCGCCGATCTCGACGAGTCCGCTGTGATTGCGCAAGATCATGTGTCCGAAGCATTGGCATATCGAGTCACATGATCACGCCGACCGACCTTCCCGAATTGGACGCGCGGCTCGCCGCAGATGAGTCGCTGGGCCTGCGGCTGCGGCTGGCGTTCGCGTCGATCCATCCCGAGACATCTCGAACGCTGCTGGCAGCTCACGGACCAGCCGGGGCCGTGGCGCGGATCGGCGCCGCCAAATCGCGTGGCTCACGAGCCCTTGAAGCTGTGGCCGTTGCGGCGCCGGAGCGGGCCGGTCAGCTGGCAGCGTTCGGGTACCAGGTCATGTTCAAGGGCGATGCGGCGTATCCGCCGCGACTGGCCAGCCGGCCCGACGCTCCCGATCTGCTGTTCGTGCTCGGCTCATGGCGCCACCTCCCGACCGTGGCCGTGGTCGGAACTCGCCGGTGCACGCCATATGGTCGCAATCTGGCGACTGCATATGGACACGCGATCGCCGCGGCCGGCTGGGTCCTCGTCAGTGGCCTAGCGCGCGGTATCGATGGAGCCGCCCACCGCGGTACTGTCGCTGCGTCGGGTGTGGGCGTCGCCGTGCTTGGTTGCGGTCTCGATGTGGCCTATCCCAGAGAGCACGCCCGGCTTCGAGACGAGCTCGTCGAGAACGGCGGGGCCGTCGTTTCCGAATACCCGCCGGGGACACCTCCGGAAGCCTGGCGATTCCCGCCGCGCAACCGCATCATTTCGGGTAGTTCGCAGGCAGTCGTAGTTGTCGAAGCGGCCATCAAGGGTGGTGCACTGATAACCGCCAACACCGCAATGGACCAGGGAGTCGATGTGTTTGCCACGCCCGGCGACGTTGGTAAGGAGTCGGCGGCAGGTGCCAATCGGTTGATTCGCGACGGCGCTCACCCTGTCCTCGAACCCGCCGACCTGGTTGCCGAGTTGGAGCTCATTCTTGGGCAGGCGCGCGTCAAGACGGAGTCGGAGGCGGATTGGCCTTGGGAGGGCATCACGATCAACCTCCTGGCCAGCTCGCGAGGCCTGACGGTGCCCGAAGCCGCTGCCGCTCTCTCTCGAGCGGAAATCGCTGGTGCCGTTGTGCGCCACGGAGACCACTACTACCCGACCTTGGGCGGTGGCAGTTGACTCACAAGAGGCTTGATTCGAGGTTCCGCCGGCACGGCTGCGACTTCTCTCAACAAATCGTCCCTAGCTGAATAGGATCGATTGTGTCCTTGAGCGTGGGGCTCTAGGGGTTGGGGCGTGGAGAGGGGCGGCGGATGGGCGAAGCGATGACGACTCCGTTGGTCATTCAACCGCGATCCGTTGTGCTCGGGGTCGGTCTGGTCGCTTCTGGCGTGGTCATCTTGAGTGTCGGTTTCAGTTTCCTCGACCGCTACACGGAGTTCGCCATACTCGAATGGTTGTCGGACCAGTTCAAGGTGAACAGGGAGGAGAACCTATCTGCGTTCTTCGCCGGTCTGCTCATCATTATCGACGTGGTCCTGCTCGCTTTGGTCTGGTGGTCCTAGCGAGGTGAGGCGCGTGCAATAGCGTGGCTGCTCTTGGTGCCGCTGTTTCTGTTCCTGGCCTTCGATGAACTGTTCGGGTTGCACGAACATCTCATAGTTCCGCTACGGGACCTCCTCGACACTTCGGGTTTGCTGTGTTTCTCGTGGACGATTGTCTATGGCGTTGCAGTCGTGTTGGTCGCCGTAGCCTTCTTCCCCGTGTGGTTCGCGCTCGAATCGATCCCGAGATTCTGGTTTGCCGCCGCCGCTGTCGTATACCTCACCGGCGCTGTGGGGTTCGAGGCGCTGGGCGGAGCTCGGCTCGAGGCCGTCGGACGGGAGGGCGACATCGTCTATGGAGCCCTCTACACCATCGAGGAGTTCATGGAGCTCCGACGAGAAAATGGCCACCGGGGGTAGGGACACGGTCGATCTGACCGTCAAGGCTCCGGCCGAGTACCTCGGGGACTGAGATCAGCGACGACCTACGTCACTACGCACCCCATGGGTCGTTGACGTTGCTGCCCTCCTCAGCGACGATGGGTCCGTGGCTCTTGCAACCGAACTTGCCGACGCCACCTCTACCTACCTGGCGCGGCTCGAGGGGGAGAGGGGGCTCTCGGTTCATACCGTCGAAGCGTATCGGCGCGACCTTGCCCAGTTCATCGAGTTCTGCCGGCGGCAGGACATTCGTGAACTCGATCAGGTAACCCGTCGCACCTACCGCCGCTTTCTCGCCCACCTCAACAGTCGGGGATATGCCGCAACGTCTTCCGCTCGCAAGGCGTCCGCGATTCGTGCCTTTTTCGAGGATGCGCTCAAACGTGAATTGATTGCTGCCAACCCAGCTCGGGGGGTGGCGTCACCAAAACGTCCCCAAAACCTCCCCAAGGCGTTGCCTGCACAACCGCTGGCTGAATTGCTGGACGCCGTTGGAGGTGACGGTCCACTCGACCTCAGAGATATCGCTCTCGTTGAGATGCTCTACGCCACCGGGATGCGTGTCTCCGAACTGGCCAGCCTGAGAGTCCAGGACATCGGCGACGCTGCGTTCATCCGCGTGGTCGGCAAGGGCGACAAGGAGCGGGTCGTTCCGCTCAGCAGACAGGCTCGCCGAGTTGTCGCCGACTGGCTCGATGACGGCCGAGTCGCCCTCGCCAACACAAAGTCTGGTGAAGCGCTCTGGCTCGGTGCGCGCGGCGGACCGCTCGATACCCGAGGCATCCGGCGGGTCGTCAAGCGCCGACTTGGCACATTTCCCCATGCACTGCGACACTCATTTGCCACTCATATGTTGGAAGGTGGTGCCGATCTACGTAGTGTGCAGGAACTCCTGGGCCACGTTGATCTAGCAACCACCCAGTTATACACTTCCATAACCCGCAAACATCTCAAGGCGACCTATGACAGAAGCCACCCGCGTGCCTGAACGCGGTGAGCAAGAACTAAAGAATCTATGGGATCGCTTCAAGAGCTCCGGCGACGCCGCGGCACGCGAAGGTCTCATCTTGCACTACTCGGCGCTGGTCAAGTTCGTCGCTGGTCGTGTGCGAGCAGGGCTGCCGCGTTCGGTCGACCCGCAGGACCTAGCTTCGTATGGCACCTTCGGCCTGATCGACGCCATCGACAAGTTCGATCTCGAGCGTGGTTTCAAATTCGAGACCTATGCCGTGAACCGTATCAAGGGTGCAATTCTCGATGAGCTGCGTGCTCTCGACTGGGTGCCCCGCTCCGTGCGGTCCCGCGCTCGTGAGATCCAACGCAGCCTCGCCGAGCTCGAGCACTCGATGCAGCGTTCGCCAACCGATGAAGAGTTGGCCTCGCACATGGGTGTCCAACTCGAAACCTTGCAGGACCACCTTGGTGAGATTTCGACCCTCGGCTTCGTCGCTCTCGATGAGCTGCTCAATCCTGCTGAGCGTGATTCGGCGGCCGTAGGCGACGTTATGGCCGACCCCCGGGCATCAGATCCGTCGGGTTCTTTCGAGAAAGAGGAAACTCGCTACCTTCTCGCCGACAGCATCCAGCGCCTTCCCGACAGGGAGCGGCTTGTCGTCACCCTCTACTACTACGAAGGGTTGACGCTCGCCGAGATCGGCAAAGTCCTCAGTGTTACCGAGTCGCGTGTGTGCCAAATTCACACCAAAGCCGTAATGAGTCTCCGCAACCGCCTCATGGAGCCTCCCTACAAGAAGTAGCACCACGGATTGGTATCGTCGAGGACGTGAGCCACTATCGCGCGGTTCTATTCGATTGGGTTGGCACCCTCGTTCACTATCAACGGGGGCGATGGAGGCTGACCAAGGCTCACGCATCTCTCGGCCGTGAGATCCATCACGAGGACTTTGAGCATCTGGTCGGTTCTCTCGAACTCGCCTTCGGCGATCCAGAGGTCAAGGAGGCGATGCTCACGGAGGACTGCTCGCTCGAACTTCACCGCTCAGCCAACATGCTGTGGTTCGATCGGGCCGGGCTTGATTCCGAGCTGGCGCTGGCTCTCTACGCCATGTATTCCGACCCTGCAACATATCCCGTGTACCCCGACTCCGCGGAGGTCCTTGGCCAACTTCATGCCAGAGGTATTCGGCTTGGCGTGGTGAGTGATTTTCACATGGATTTGCGACCGGCCATTGCCGCTAACGACCTGGCGGGCTATATCGATGCGGTAGTCGTATCGAGCGAGGAAGGCTTTCAGAAACCCGATACGAGAATGTTCGCGGTTGCTCTAGAGCGACTCGGGGTAATTGCCGGCGAAGCGCTCATGGTCGGTGACCGCGTGTCTCATGACGGCGCAGCCGCTGGCGTCGGCATCGACACACTCATACTCCCGATGCCGGAAGAGGTATCGAGCCGCGGCCTACAAGCGGTGCTGCGCCTCGTCGGCTGATAGCACGGGTTCGTGCCCTTCGCGAACCCCATCTACACTCCAACGAACTAATCACGCCGCGCCGCAATCTCCAGAGGTCGCGTTCTTCTTGCGAAGTCCGTGTGGAGGCTCAAAGGGTCGGCGGAAGCACCAACCCGAACATAGGAGGAAACGCGCGTGGCAGCAGTCACTATGCGAGAGCTACTCGAAGCTGGAGTCCACTTTGGACACCAGACCCGGCGCTGGGATCCCAAGATGCGACCGTACATCTTCGGCGAGCGCAACGGGATCCACATCATCGATCTGCGGCAGACGCTTGAAGCTGCCGCTGAGGCCCACAGGTTCATCAAGGACCTCACGGCCGACGGTGGAATCGTTCTTTTTGTCGGCGCCAAGAAGCAGGCTCAGGCCGCCATCCAAGAGGCTGCCGATCAGGCCGGCATGCCATACGTCAACCATCGTTGGCTTGGCGGAATGCTCACCAACTTTCAGACGATCAACAAGCGTATTCGCTACATGCTCGAGCTCGAGCAGATGGAAGCGACTAACGAAATGGATGCCCTTCCGAAGAAGGAAAGGCTCCGGCTCCGTCGTGAACTCGTGAAGTTGCAGACGGTCCTCGGCGGGGTGCGTGACATGACCCGTCAGCCGGACGCCGTGTTCATCATCGACGTCAAGAACGAGCATATTGCCGTTACCGAGGCGGCCCGTCTCAAGATTCCGATCATCGCCGTCGTCGACTCGAACTGCGATCCGGACAACGTGAGCTTGGTCATCCCCGGCAACGACGATGCGATCCGCGCATCGCAGCTGCTGGCCGGAACGATTGCCGATGCCGCCAAGGAGGGCCGTGAGCTCTTCGAGGCCGGACGCAAGGAGAAGGCTTCGGCCGCAGCCGCCAAGGAAGAGGCAGCCAAGGCAGCAAAAGAAGAGGCAGCCAAGGCCGCCGCCAAGCCGTCTTCCTAACCGCAGAAGATTCGAAGGAGTAGTTGTGGCTGATTTCACAGCAAAAGACGTACAAGCGCTGCGCCAGGCAACGGGGGCAGGCATGATGGATGCCAAGCGCGCTCTCGAGGAGACCGGCGGCGACATGGACAAGTCGAAGGACTTGCTTCGCGAAAAGGGCTTGGCCGACGCCGCCAAGCGTACGGACCGTGTGCAGACGCAGGGTGCCGTCGGGAGTTACCTGCACCAACAGGCCGGTCGTCCTGTTCTCGGAGTTCTCGTAGCGTTGGCGTCGGAGACCGACTTTGTCGCCAAGTCAGATGCGTTCCAGGACATGGCCAACGATCTCGCTATGCACATCGCGGCCGCCTCCCCGCAGTGGGTGAACATCGAAGACGTCCCCGGCGACGTCATCGAGAAGGAAAAGGAACTCATCGCGGCGGCCGCCCGCAACGAGGGAAAGCCCGATCACATTATCGACAAGATCGTTGAGGGTCGGGTCGGCTCGTTCTATGGCGACAACGTCCTGATGGAGCAGACCTTCGTCCGTTCCGAGAAGTACGAGGGCAGTGTCGGTGAGATGGTCAAGCACCTGGCCGGCACCATGGGCGAGAACATTTCGGTTAGTGGCTTCAGTCGCCTTGCGGTCGGTGAGGAGGCCGACGCCTCGTGAGCAGCCGTGTAGTTCTCAAGCTTTCGGGTGAGGCGTTTGCCGACCCCGAATTGGGCTACGGCATTGATCCATCGACTGTGCAGGCAGTTGCTGAGGAGATCGTCGAGGTTCAAAAGGAAGGCCACCAGGTTGCCATTGTGGTTGGTGGCGGCAACATCTTTCGTGGCCTGTCATCGGCCGCGGCCGGAATGGACCGCGCCAACGCTGACTACATGGGCATGTTGGCCACCGTGATCAATGCGATGGCCCTGCGCGACGGCCTCGAGCAGGCCGGATGTGAAGCGCGAGTGCAGACGGCCATCTCAATCCAGCAAGTTGCTGAGCCGTTTCTACGGCTGCGTGCGTTGCGCCATCTCGAGAAGGGTCGCATTCTCATCCTGGCGGGCGGCACCGGCAACCCGTTCTTTACGACGGACACTACGGCTGCCCTGCGGGCGGCCGAGCTTGGGGCATCCGCGGTGCTCAAGGGCACTCGGGTCGATGGGGTCTACGACGCCGATCCCGAGACTCATCCCGAGGCCACCAAACACGAGATTCTCACCTACATGGAAGTCATCGAGCAACGGCTCAAGGTGATGGATACCACTGCGATTACGATGTGTATGGACAACGACATTCCAATACGCGTGTTCAACATGACGACCCCGGGAAACATCGCTGCGGCGATAAGGGGCGAGAAGGTGGGCACGCTCGTTCACTGAGGTGGAGCCGTGATCAAAGAACTTCTTCAGGAAGCCCAGGAAAAGATGGATCAGGCAGTCGTTCACACTGCAGGAGAGTTCTCCTTGGTCCGTACCGGTCGCGCCAACCCCGGGATTCTCAACCGCATAACGGTCGACTACTACGGCACCCCGACACCGCTACAGCAGATTGCAGGTTTCTCTGTTCCTGAAGCTCGCATGCTGATCGTGCAGCCCTACGACAAGACGTCGATTCCCGCCATCGAGAGAGCCATTCAGGAAGGCGATCTCGGTCTCAACCCGTCGAACGACGGCAACGTCATACGACTCGTCTTCCCGTCGCTGACCGAGGAGCGTCGGCGCGACCTGATCCGAATGGTGCGCCACACGGCGGAAGATGGCCGCGTCGCCATTCGCAACGTGCGACGCCATGTGAAGGATGACATGGAGGCGCTCGAGGGCGAGATCTCCGAAGATGACATCCGGCGTGGCGAGAAGGATCTCCAAGGCCTCACCGACGAGCACGTCAGCAAGCTCGACGAGCTGTTGGAGCACAAGGAAGAGGAACTTCTCGAAGTCTGACCGACTAGAGAAACCGGCTGCGGGAGGAGTGCTCGTTTGGTCAAGAAGCAACCCCCGCATGACTTCGATCCCCATCCCGGAGATCCATGGCACCCCGACTGGGTCGCCGGTGAGGAGGATCCCTCCCAAGAGGAGCGCGAGAAGGAGAACGGGTGGTGGCAGCGGCTTCTGGGCCGTCGTGACTCGGCGGGCGGCGACGCCGCGGTTCCCGAGGTCTACGCGTCGTTGGAGGAGGATCCCTCTGAGCACTTGATTGAGCCGGAACTCGACGAGCCGGAACCGGAGCCCGAGTTGGTGGTTGAGCCGGGGCCGGAGTTGGTGGTTGAGCCGGAACTCGACGAGCCGGAGCCGGAGTTGGTGGTTGAGCCGGAGCCGGAGCCCGAGTTGGTGGTCGAGTCTGTGCCCGAATCTGGGGTTGATCCGGTTGTGGTGGCGCCGCCTTATGAGGACTACTCCGACTGGCTGATCGAGCCC
>JAAELU010000553.1 GCA_024226255.1 bacterium
CGCTTACGCGATGTCGGTGCACAAGAGCCAGGGAAGTGAGTATCCGGCGGTCGTCGTATCGGTATCGACGCAGCATTACGTGATGCTCCAGCGCAACCTGCTCTACACCGCGATCACGCGGGCCAAGCAGTTGGTGGTGCTGGTGGGCACGCGCAAGGCGGTCGGTATCGCCGTGGGCAACGCCGAGGTGCGCGAGCGACACTCCGGATTGTGTGAACGGTTGGCGGGGGTGGTGTGATGAACGACAACTACCCCAAACCAACCCTGCACCTGCTGCCCTTGCGGGAGCGCCCGGCGTGCCGCGTGGCCGAGAACGGCGCGGATGCCTGCAACCTGGTCGAACTCTTGGCCGCCATCGTGGGCGGCGCGCGACAGATCGAGATCGCGCACAGCCTGCTGGCCGAGTTCGGAGACCTGGACGGCCTGCTTAAAGCCTCGGCTGCCGAGTTGGAACGCTCGACCCGGGGCCTGGGGCCAGCGGGCGCGGCGCGTCTCAAGGCTGCACTGGAATTGGGGCGACGGGTACTCCTGGAAATGCCCCAGGACCGGCTGCGGATCGGATCGCCGGGCGACGTGGCCCAACTCTTGATAGCCGAGATGTCGTATCTGGAACAGGAGCACTTTCGCGTGTTGTTCATAGACACGCGAAACCGGTTGCTCGATTCCGAGACGGTGTACGTGGGCAGCCTGAACGCGATGTACATCCGCGTGGCCGAGGTGTTCCGGGCGGCTACCCGACGGAACTGCGCGGCGATCATCGTCGCGCACAACCATCCGTCAGGCGATCCTTCGCCCTCTCCGGAGGACGTGGAGGTGACCCGGCGCTTGGTGCAGGCAGGCGAACTGCTGAACATCGAGTTGCTGGACCACCTGGTCATCGGCAGACAGCGATTCGTCAGTCTGCGTGAACGAGGGCTTGGTTTTGACAACTGACACCAACGAATGGGAACTTGCCGGGGGATGAACGTCCCCCCGGCAGGTTCTCCGATCCCTCTCCCCCTGGCGGGAGGCTCTCACCCGGCCTGTGCGCCTGGTGAGTCGTCTGTCCGATGGCTCTCGCCTCGGACGACAAACAACCGTCATTCAACCATAACAACAAAAAACAAGGAGGCTCAACCGATGAATATGCAACAGAAACAACTGATCTATCGGGACGAACGCAGCGAGATCGTCCTGGCCGAACTGTCGGCGATCCTGGAAAAGCACGACTTTCGGGTGCTATGCGCTGTGAAGCGGCCTGTGCCCGGCTAGA
>JAAELU010000554.1 GCA_024226255.1 bacterium
ATCGCCCCTCCGGCCAAAAGGCCGAGGTCATGCATCGCAGCAGCCACGAAACCATACCCATACTGCTCCACGAACTCGCGGTCGTAGATCGAACGTCCATCGGCGTCGACGTAAGGGGCGTTCTCAAATACCCTCAGTTCCTCCTCCGAGAGGTTTTGGAAGTCTCGGCCCGATGCGAGACCGACGGGGTACACGTCGAAGCCGTTGCCCTTCATGCAGCTCTGAATAGCTTCCTCGAACCCAAGAATCAGCTCTTGCCGGGTCTCGTCCGCCCAATCGGAACTATCGATACCCAACAGGGCCGCGACGTCAGAACTCGCGATGGGCTCCACGTCACCATCGCTTGAACTACAGGAAGCGAGCAATAGCAGAACAGCCAGCAGTACTGGGAAAGTTGTTGATCTCATATGTTGACCTCATTCAGACGCCCAGGCAGCAGAATGGCAGTAGCCCGGATTGTGTATAGATCGCCGTTCCGCCTTGTCACGGTCCCGGCGACTTCGGTGAACCTCTTGCCGTTTCTGCGGGTCCCGGACTCGACGCGAGCAACGCGAGATAGACAACACTGACCGCTCTAGCGGTGTGTCGCCGAAATGATGTCATGGTCCTCGCACGAGAACTCCTGGGAGCCGAGTGATGGGGGTGGGTTCTGCTGCCCGGGATTGGTGGCGACCGTTGGTGGGTCAGTCGGGGTTGTTCAGGGCTTGGTGGGCGTTTGTTGGGTTGATTTGGGTTGCGGAGGTGAGCCCGGCGAGGCAGGCGGCTGCGATTGTGGCGGCGGCGATGACGGTGGAGGGTGCGTAGTTGGGGTCGACTGATCCGTCTACCAGGGCGTAGGCGACCGCGCCGATGGTGCCGACGGCTGTTCCGCCGAGGCCTACGACGGCGACAACGACGAAGGATTCGGTGGCAGCGAGGCGGCGGATGGTGTCGAGGCGGGCTCCCAGAGCGATGAGGCGGAGCCGGGTTTTGGCTGATTGTGAGGCGCTGGTCGAGACCGAGAGGAGTAGCGCGAGGAACGCTCCGGTTGCGGCGATCTTGATGCTGGCCATGATCCAGGCGACAGCTTTGGCC
>JAAELU010000555.1 GCA_024226255.1 bacterium
CGCCGATGACGGTGGGCTCGAACGGCGGATTGTCCCAGAACCCCAGGGGATCGGATCAGGAATGAGGAGACCCATGTCGGCCGATCGCCCACCCTAGGATGGCGATCACAACGTTGCCTACAAGCGTCAGCACGCTATCGAGGAGCCCAAGCTCACGCGCCCATATCGCGTAGGAAGTGACGGCGACTAAGAGTACGGTGCAGAGAATGAGCAGCCCATGGACTGCTCGAATTCGGGCGGGAAATGCGCGATCGGATGCAGAAAAACTGCGCTCAATCTCTTCCAGGGAGTGTTTTGGACGGATTCGGAGCATGTGGACCTCTCTTCCTTGTCAAGAAAGGCCCCTAGAGTTAGGCTCTAGGTGTGAGATCCGCTGGAACCCACTCTAGGGTGCCTCGGGTTAACGGGAGCGCCGGCTGACACCGGCGCTCTTTTGCTACCTACAGCTATTGGACGTCCTGGCTGGTATTCGGCATCGATCTTCGTCTCCTTGGCTGGGTCCAGGTCATCAGTGGCTCAGTCGGCGTCGGCCAAGTCTACCAAATCCTCCTACTCGACCGCCGCCAAGGCCAGCCGCCGAAGGTTGATCGCGTTGACAGTCGCGTGGGCGACGATCACCGCCAGGATAGTGCCTCAATGAACGGCCAGAACCTCCGAAGACCAAGGCCGGCGCATGGAGAATAGGGAAGTCCCGACCGCCTTTCAAGCAGCCTGACCGGTGGCAGGACCGCGGTGACGTTGGGCTTGAGCAAGCCGGTCACAGCCCGAGACGTTGCCGTAGACCTGGCCGTCCTGCACGAAGTTGCCGGCATAGAGCATGCTGGTGAGCATTCCGCGCTTGAATTCCTTCTCGCTCACCGTCGAGTTGACGAGCACCGGCTTGTCGAGCTCGGCGAAGGAGGTGAAGTCGATCCGCAGGCGGTTGAGGATGAAGGCGGTGTCGAACGGCACGTCGTAGATCTGGTGCGCCACCGAGCTCGGCAGTAGGTGTACTCGCAGATCGGCATTGCTGAGCTCTTGAGCTTGAAGCCGCTGCACCGCATGCGCGCCATCACCTTCTTCGGGTAGATGTGCCAGCGTCCGGCCATGTTGGTGCCGAACTGCCGGCCGGCCTCGATCAACATCAGGCCGGGGTAGTGGTCGA
>JAAELU010000556.1 GCA_024226255.1 bacterium
ACGAGGTCGTCTCGCTCTTCGATCGTTGTGTCTCCCAGCACACCAACACGCGCGGTGGCCGGTGGATGCCGGGCTTCTACTCCATGACTTGCCACCAGGGTTTTGGCAAACAGACGGCAGCCCTACCGTCGGGTCGTCTCGCCGGCCGTCCCCTCGCCGATGGCCTTGCCCCAGTTGACGGATCGGATCGGCTTGGACCCACCGCCTCTCTCAACTCCGTGGCCAAGCTCGACCACCGGCGTTTTGGCAACGGGATCAATCTCAACATCAAGTTCGACTCGGCAACGGTGGCGGGGCAGGAAGGCCGCGGCGCCCTCGAAGCCCTAATCCGTGGCTACTTCGCCCAAGGCGGGATGCAACTTCAGATCAACGTGCTCGACGCAGGGATCCTCGAGCGGGCCATGGAGGATCCCGATAGCCACCGCAGCTTGCTCGTCCGGATCTCGGGCTACTGCGCCTACTTCGTGGATCTGACGCCGGGTATGCAACAGGAACTGATCGACCGAACTCGACAACGGACCTGATGGAACCGACGGACCTGATGGAACCAACGGCCCCGGTTTTCGACATCCAGCGCTTCTCGCTCCACGATGGCCCCGGCATCCGATCGCTGGTATTCCTCAAGGGCTGTTCCCTGCATTGCCCCTGGTGCCAGAACCCGGAGTCACAGGAAACCAAGCCGGTGATCGCCTTCTACGAGGACCGCTGCAAGAAGAGCTTCGAGTGCATCGCTGTTTGTCCCAACGAGGCAATCCGGCTCGAGGGATTCCGGGTCGACTACGGGCGTTGTGAGCAATGTACGCGGTGTGTCGATGCTTGTGCATACGGTGCGCTCAGATTGATCGGCGAGCGCCTCACTCCGCAACAGCTCATGTCGAGGCTGTTGGCCGATCGGCCCTATTACGAGAGTTCCGGTGGCGGGGTCACGTTCACCGGCGGCGAGCCAACCCTCCACCACCAGTTCCTGGAACGGGTACTCACGTTCTGCAAGGAGGCCGGGATCCATACCAATCTCGAGACTGCCGGGACCTTCT
The DNA here is from genome assembly GCA_024226255.1 of bacterium. GTDB lineage: Bacteria > Actinomycetota > Acidimicrobiia > Spongiisociales > UBA5794 > JAHEJX01. Next base: position 1,035 of record JAAELU010000556.1, read on the forward strand.
CGTGGGTGACGTGGGAACGGACGCTGGGTCTACTGGATCTGATCTACTTCGATCTCAAGATCCTCGATGCGGAGCTGTACCGTCAGCATCTCGGCGCTGGTTTCGCCAGGATGATGGAGAACGCCGCGAAGCTCGTCGCCGGCGGCTTTCCAGTGGAATTTCGGATGGCCCTCATCCCGGGATTCACAGATACGCCGGCAAACCTCGAGGCCGTTGTCGACTTGTTTCAGGCGTTGGGCAAGAACACGATTCATCTCCTCGCCTATCACAACATGGGTGAGGCGAAGATCGACATCATCCAGGGGGCGCAGCCCAAGCTGGGCCTTGCGCGCCACACCGACGAGCAATGGCACAGAATGCGTCGGGTCTTCGAGCAAGGCGGGATCGAGGTGCTGGGGTAGCCCGGCAAGCCTCTGCAAATGCCGCAGTTGCGCCGGGCGCTGCCCTCGCTCCCGTCATCGCCGCCGATTGCATCGACGGGTTCGCCCCGTCCGTGGAGGTTCCTCGTATGCGAATCGGACTCTTCAATTCCCAACCCAAGTGCTGCTCTGGAGGCATCGAGCGATCGACACGAGTTATGGTGGATGGTGCGCCTCGCCAGAAGGCCCTGGCGGGCCGACGACGGGAGGACGTCATCGACACCGAAAGAACCGCCAGTGACGAGCGCGAGCTACGACTCTTCTGGACCGTGGTTGCCATCGCGTCGGCGGCCGCTGGCGTTTCGGTCGTCGCCGGCGTGGCATTGTGGATCGCTGACCCGGCAGAAGGAACAACGCCTGAAGGCCTCCTCGGCTTCACGGCCGCCGTCAGTGGCCTCCTTACAGGTGCGCTCTTCGGTGCGGCGGCGATCTATGCGCAGATCAAGAACCTATGGCGGTTCGCTCCTCGCTGGTTTCGCTATACCGCATGGGCGGTGATGATCGTCATAGCCGTCGTCGCCATCGCGAGCGCCGCGGCCCGCAACCCGTAGAACCGCTCTCTGTCGATGCGATCATCCTCGAACCCAGAGGCCTACTTGGAGGTGTTGTTGTCGGGACCCCCGTCGTGGTGGCTGCGTCGTCGGGCCAACCTGGCCCTAGAAGCAATCTCAAGGCGTAGTCATGTGCTCACCCAAGCTCGAGTGAGAGGTGGTGCACATTGCCGGTTGTGATGGGCGCGTGAGCACCAACATCGCTGGAGCCTCGCGCATCGGTCGGCGTCGACGTAGGCTTGCTCCAATCGTGACTTGCTGCGCACTCACCTTGCCGATTCGCTTCTGCGCAGCGGACTAGGGAGTTTCAGCATGAGCACAGAGAAGAAGGTGCATCGGCTCGAGAAGTACGGGCCGGCGGGTCTGGGGATGCACCAGATGACGTGCAACCCTGAAGATTTTGCATCCGATCTGCCCACCCAAACGCTCCACGTCTACTACGACGACGAGGACTTGGGGATGAGCGTCGGGGTTTGGACGACGACTTCCATGCAGGAGGCCTTCGGTCCGTACCCCGGCGACGAGTTCGTCCTCCTCCTCGAAGGTGGCTTCACGATGGTGGACGGGGACAACGAGGTTCTCGACACGTACGAGGAAGGAGAGAGCGTCTACTTCCGCAATGCCGCCCCGGTGAGCTGGGTACAGGAAGGTCACCTCCGCAAGTTCTACATCACCTACCTCAATCCGAATCGAGAGATACCCCAGGGTGTTCCGGCTGAGGGAGCCGTCAAGGCGGTCGACCCGTCTGTCACCGCGGACCAGATGACCGTCCTGGATGACACGGATCCGTTCATCATCAAGGGCGACAAACCGACCCAGCATGACTATGTCTACTTCACCAACGACACGGAGGACATGTTCGTCGGGTTGTGGGACAGCACTCCGTTCGAGAGCGAGATGGCTCCGTTTCCGACGCACGAGTTTGTCCAGCTGCTCGAGGGTGTGATCGTCATCACTGAGGCGGACGGCACCGTCACCAGCTTTGAGGAGGGCGACATCTTCTTTGTTCCGAAGGGCACCGTCTGTAGCTGGAGTGTGCCCCGGTACGTCAGGAAACACTACGCCGTGGTGGCACCGCCCGAGGAATAGGGGAGTTCCGAACCGCAGAGTCTGTTCCTATGCCCGCTCAACCCGGGCCGACTAGGTATTCGACGTGGCCAGGATCTGTCGAGGACGCGGGAATGGCCGGTCTGGCGGCTGCCATGAGACTCACGCAGACGGGCCATGAGCTCACCGTGCTCAAAGCACAGAACCGGGAGAGGGCAGAGTACGTTCCGTCACTCTCAGCTACGGCGACCCTGCTCATCAATCACCGCTGCGGATAGACTCTCGAGTCACGGCCCTCGTCGGGATTGTCGCAACGTGAGGAGAAAGCGGTGGATGACGGTCCAAGCGATATCGGCCAGATCCAGATCCAAGCCGACGGTCCCTATCGCGCAAGCGGCTCAGTCCCGCTGCGGGACAAGCAGATCGTCTTCTCCGAGTACGAGGAATCCCTCACTTGGCGGACCGGCCCGTCGCTTGCGGCCGGCGACGAGTATGAGCTGTGCAGGTGCGGCAATTCGGAGAACAAGCCGTTTTGTGACGGCAGTCATCAGCGCACTGGGTTCGACGGCACTGAGACCGCGCCTGCCGACGATTACGAGAGCCGCAACCGGCCTTATCCGGGCACGGGTATCACCGTCCACGACTATCGAGCGCTCTGCATCCATGCCGCCTTCTGCACCAATCGGCTGACGGATGTGTGGAAAATGAGCCACCAAACGGCAGATACGGTCGTCCGCAGCCAGATGATCGGCATGATCGAAAGATGCCCGTCCGGTGCGTTGACCTACGAGATCGACGGGGACGTCAACGAACCAGATCTGCCTCGGGAGATATCCGTGGTGGCCGACGGGCCGCTGTGGGTGACCGGTGGGATCCCCGTAATCAGAAGCGACGGCACCCGGCTGGAGACGCGTAGCCGGGTCACCCTCTGTCGTTGTGGCCGCTCCGCCAACAAGCCGCTGTGTGACGGAAGCCACAAACAGCCAACCGAGGAGGTCGACAAGAAGGCAGCGCCCAAGCGCGCCCGTGCACAAGGAGCGCTCGGACGGATCATGGCGACAATCGACGACGTCACCGTGACCGACTCGCTGGCCGTCGCGGTGTGTTTGGCGCTGGCTGCATCCTCCCCGCTCGACATCCGCTTCACGGGAACCGATGTCGATGAACAGGAGCGGGTTCTCGACAAAGTGTCAGAGTGGGTCCTCGAGTCGGGTGTGGCTGCAGAGGACCTGACGACGAGCGCCGGCGCCGGTGCGGACTCGATTGCCACAGCCGCCGAAGAGCTGGACGCCGGCTTGATCGTGGTCGGACGCGGAGGCCCCAAGCCGTCACGCTTGGTGCACCGCCTGGCGTCTCGGGCTCCCTGTGATGTGCTCGTCGTCGGCACCCAGGACCGGGATCTTCGCCGGCTCTATCAGCAAATCCTGGTGGCGACCGACGGGTCGCCCACCGCAGATCGGGCCGCTCGCCGCGGCTATCACCTGGCGCGCATCTTGGGATCATCGGTCGACCTGGTGTTCGTGGGGCATCCGGCCACGGGAAAGATCATCACGGCCGACACCGTGGCCGGCTACGGCGAAGACGTTCCCACCCAGGTGGACATCCTGACCGGCGACGCTGCCGGCCGCATCGTGGGAGCCGCTGCCTCGGGAGCCGCCGACCTCGTCGTTGTCGGCAACAAGGGCCTGACCGGTCTGCGAGGATCTCTGCTCGACTCGGTTCCAAAACACGTGCTCGACGGGGTAATGGCCGACGCCTTGATCTGTCGCACAGTGCGGCAGGTCGGTTCCCAACTCGAGAGGGGAGAGGGCGGCATCATCGAACGCCACGGCGAGTCGTTGGCCGCCTACGTCGACGATGCAGGCGAGCTCCATACGATGTCGGCCCGATGCACGCACCTCGGCTGCCTGGTTGAGTGGAACTCGACGGACAAGGCGTTCGACTGTCCCTGCCATGGATCACGCTTCAGCCCGGAGGGCGACGTGCTCTCCGGGCCCGCGACACGGCCGCTTCCCCCGGCATGAGTTGGCACATCCTCAGAACGGTTTGAACGTCATCAGGTACACGAGGGCACCAACGCCGGCAACTCCGATCGCAGTCACCAGATGAACCTGCGGCGATCCGAGGATCTTCTCCAGCTCCTCGTCCGAAACCCGCGGTACTCCGGAGGGGCGGTACTCACATGCGGCTTGTATTCGGCGATGAATGGGCTTGGCGATGAGGAACATGAGGATCGTGACGACTGCCAGCAGGACGAGTGACCACCATCCCCAGCCGCGCTGGAATGCACCGATCTCTTGGCCGACGAGAACGCCCGTCACCACCACCAATCCGATCGAGACGTACATCGGTATGACGGTCTTTGCAGAGAAGGCGAGCAGATCCTGGACACGTTCTCGGTCCCGTTCGCCGCGGACGACATAGAACACAACCATCGAGGCTCCATGTACGCCAACGAAGATGATGGCAGCGGCCAGGTGCAGGTATCGCAACCACAGATACGACATGGATCAAGGCTAGTTGTCATCAGCCGCAGCATCCGGATTGGAGAGTCTTGCTGGCTTCGAGGAACCATTCGAGCAGGTCGATCGTGGGGCTGCCTCCTCACGATTGCACGTCCATCTTGTTGCGACGGAGGCCACGGTCGGTTCAGCGAGGAGGGCGCTGTAGGAGCTGTAGCACCGGGGGCGGCGCCTTCGTGAGCGGAGTGGCCATTTGCCAGCCGGATTAGGGACGAATGCCGGTTGATGGGTCACCTCTCCGGGTGAAATGATGCGGCAGTCCATTTCACAACAGACGAGGTCAAGCTCCCGAGCGGAGACGAACCGGCCGGGAGTCAGGCCCATTGCGAACTCTCCAGAAGGGAGCGTTGGTACCTCAGATGGTCGATTCCACAACTGTTCTGTGGGGCCAAACCATCGTGTACACGGCGTACGTGCTCGCCATCCTGATAGTCATGGGTGTCTTTGCGTACAACATCACACGAGACGGCAAATCCCCAACAGTCAAGGACAAGCTGTTCTACACCTTTGCAGCATTCCTGGTCATCCTGGGAATGTCGCTTCACGTGGTGACCTACAACACGATCCCCTGGGTGCCCAGTGATGTGCATGCAAGCGGGATCGAGGCTGACAAGGAATTCCACATCACGGTCGCCGACCATGAGTTCAGCCTCCCGACGGAGCGGCTGATGATCGACTGTGACGACATGGTGCGGTTCAACGTGACCTCGTCGGACCTCACCTATGGGTTCGGGCTGTTCCGCCAGGACAATTCGATGATGTTCCAGATGCAGGTCGTACCCCAACGCGCCGACAACAAGCTCCTCTGGGAGTTCACTGAGAACGGCGTGTACAACATCAGGTCCACCGAGTACTCGGGGCCCCTCGGCTATCAGATGATCGTCGAGGACGCCGTCGAGGTCACCGGTTGTGACGTCGACGCTGCCGGAGGTACCCAATGACACTCAAGGCCACGCTTCTCGATGGCAACGAAGGCGCTTTCGACCACAAGACGATGACACCGATGCAGAAGCTGACCTTGCGCTTCGTGCTCGTCGGCGTGGTGTATTACGCCTTCGCCGCGATCGAGGGAATGGTGATGCGGATCTTCCAGGTGGATCCGGGCCGGTTCGTCGGCGAAGGTTCATTGTCTCTCACCGACATCGACCAGTACTTCGGCATCCTCACGGCGCACCCGCTGGTAGGCATCTTCGGATCTACCTACCTGCTGGTGTTCGGGGCGTTCCTGTTCCTGGTGCCGTACCTGATGAAGAAGCCCCTGTGGAGCTTCAAGGCGGCCAACTGGACTCTGTGGACCATCGCCGGCGGAACCTTCGTGTTCTGGGTCGATGGATTCGTCAGCCATTACGCCCCGCTGTACACGCTCTACTGGCCGCTGCCGGCCGACTTCGATCAGTTCCATCCGCTGAGTGGCGCGATATTCATTGCGGGTATTGCCCTGGTGATGGTGGGCACGGCCCTGTTCGTGGTGAACATCTTCAAGACGATCACTTACACCCCGGAGGGATTCGAGAAGGTCGACGGTAAGGCCTACTTGAAGTCTGCGCTCGGCCTCACCGGTTTCCGCAACTTGCGGCGAAGGCGTAAGGAGCAGGAGGAGCACCTGGTTCCGCTACCGGTTGCGGCAGTCGCCCGGGGAACGGTGGACACGGCCCTCAACGCGGCGATCATCCTCTTCACCGGCGTTCTGATTCTCGTCTTCATGGTCGCCGAACTCTTCGGCACGACGCTCAAGACGACGGCCGTCGATTCCCTGCTGTACAAGAACTGGTTCTGGTGGGGTCTCGACCTCATCGCCGACGGTCTCGTGCTGATCTTCGTTGCCGGCACGTGGTATCTGATGGCGAGCCTGATAACCGGGCGCAAGGTGTACATGCAGAACATCGCTAGGGCTGCACTGCTGGTCGAGCTGGTCGTTTCGTGGACCGTGTGGTCCCACCACCTGCTTTCGGACCAGGGGCAACCGGCGTTCCTCAAGATCGTCTCCGGAGAGTTGGTGACGGCTTTCGAGCTGATCACCCAGGGCTTGGCGTTCTTCATAACGTTGGCAACCCTGTGGGCGGCGAGACCGCTCAAGATGACTAACGAACTGAAGTTCCTCCTCGGTGGCCTGCTCGGGTTTGCTCTGGCGGTCCCGGCGGGGATTCTCCAGGCGGACATTGGGCTCAACCGGGTTCTGCACAACACGCAGTGGGTCGTGGGGCCGCACGTTCACGTGGCGATCCTCGTGGGTCTCACCATGACGCTCTACTCGGCGATTTACTACCTGCTGCCGGTGCTCACCAACGGCGCCAAGCTGTACAGCCAGAAGCTGGCCAACTTCCACTTCTGGGCTCACCTCGTCGGCGGAATCGGCATGGGTGCGTTCATGGGCATGGCCGGTCTTCAGGGCATGTTGCGCCGGACGCTGTACTTCGAGGGTGAGTACACCGTCTACATGGTGTTCGCCGCATTGAGCGGGGCGCTGCTGATCGCGGCTCTGTTGGCCTTCCTGTACAACGTCGTCATGACTGTCGGGCTGAAGGGTGCCATTGGCATCTTCCAGCACTCCGACCGGGACGTGAAGGAGTTGCTACCGACTGAGTAGGTGCAACGGCAACGCTTTGCGTTGCGGTGGCACACATGAACTTCGAAACCCCCGCCGAGGCGGGGGTTTCGTCGCTGCTGCCCGTCGGATTGGTTCGAACGCAGCACGAGGGACGACCAATGGCCGTCTCTCGTGCCGGTTCCCGTGCGAGAACCCGGGTTCAGTCCGTCATCAGAGGGCATGGGACCACATGAGGTTCCGTGCCCTCCAGCTATGGGATGGACCCGACTCTTATCCTTCCGCCCATCCGGAGCAGGTGGCGGTAAGGGTTCCGGCTAGTGGGCCGGTACCGCTGACCGAATCCGTGAACTGTCCGGAAACAGTGATGTCATTGCCGTCGACCGCTATCGAGAGGCCGTCGTTTTGCGCCTCCCAGTCGAAGTCCGGGTTACCGCCATTGGAAATGTCGGCATACTGAACGAGCACTCCGAAGGCGTCATCGGCTACGTACACCTGGGCGTCGGCATCGGTATTGGAAACATTCCACTCCGAGCCTTCCTGACCTGGAGTAGCTCCCACGTATGCGCAGAAGGCTCGGCCGAACTCCCAGGTCTCGTCGCCGATCGTCAGGACGATTGCAGCCGGCCCAGACGACGGTGCGGGAGCGGCGGTCGTGGGCGCCTGCGTCTCCGCCGGGGCCGCGGTGGTGGTGTTGCCGGCCTCCGCATCGGCTGCGGTCGTCGTGGGTGCGTCAGCGGACGAATCGACGGTGTCGCCGCCTCCGCATGCGGCCAATAGGAGGGCGAGGACAAGGAGAAGCTTCTTCATTGGGCCTCCGGGTAGCGCCGGTCTGTAGCCGCAACCTACCGGAATGCGTCCGCAGAATGCCGAGGACGAGCGTTCGTTGTGCCTAAACACGCCCCTACGCCGCGTTTGGTGCACACTCGTCGCCGGCGGATTCGGCCCTGCGCTGCGCAGCTACCCGGCCGTAGACGATCGTCGCAAGGCTGAGATCCTGTTGTGGGTGGAGCCGTACGTCATGTTGCGCAATCGTTCCTCTACCTCGGCTCGATCGCAGCCGGCGAATGGGTCCATTGCGGCGATCTTGCGCAGGATGTCGCGACCGGCTTCGTCGCTAACCCGATAGTCCCGCCGATTGGCTGATCTCGATGACATGGCCGAGCCTTCCGTTCACCCTGTGGGCAAATCGTATCGGACGCGCTCGCGGAATGCTCGGGAACCGACCGCTGCGTCGGCGCCGTGCGATCAGGCCTTGGCCGCGCTCCGCTTCTTGGGATCGGGGAGCAGTCGGCTCGCCGTCCAGCTCACGACACTGATTACAAGAGCGCCGAGCAGCGCGGCAACAAAATCATCGACGGTGAGTGCCGCCGTGAAGTAGTCCGTGATCAGCAGCATCAGCGCATTGATGGCAATCAGGGCGATGCCGAAGGTCACGACGATGAAGGGAATCGACAGCACGACCAGCACCGGTTTCAAGATGGCATTGACGATCCCGAAAATCGCACCGACCAGAACGACCTTCCAGAAGTCCTGTTCCAGAGTGATGCCGCCGACGATTCCCGCGGCAGCCCACAATGCCAGGGCATTGATCCCAACTCGGATGAGGATTCGTTGGATGCTGGCTCCTTTCATGGTTGGGTCACCTTATCGGCCTTGGGCGTCGCGAGCCCAGGCCCAGAGTTCAGTTGACCGTTTCGAGGTACTCGGCGACCTTGTGCGTCCACAGCTCGAGCGATTCAGGTGTTTCCCGAGCGAACCCGTTCCAATCGAACATCTCGTGGGCCGCGTCTGGATCCGTGGTTCCCACCCACTCGGAAAACGGGAGGATGATGGCGGCGGTGGTAGCCAGGTTGCCCCTGTCGTATATCCAGTAATCGATGGTGCCATCATCCGTCATTTCTACCCGTACGTAACCTTCGAGCAGTGGGGCGTCGAATGCCTCCAATAGATCGTTCGTATACAGCAGCTCGCAGCGAGGCCCTGCGTATTGACTGGCAGTGCAAGCCACTTCTGACCACCGGCCGCCCATGGCCAAGTCCGACTCTATCTGGAAGCGGTAGTGGTCACCTGCCGGACCCCACAGGCTGAGGACGGCTTGGGAATCGCCGGCGTCGTATGCAGCCACCAATTGGTCCAGAGTTGCCTGCTGAACCTCCGGAATGCCTGTCGACGGTTGACTCCCGGTTGGAGTCGCTGCGGTGGGCTCGATGGACGAGCTGGCGGCGATCGGTAGTAGCGCCTCTGTCGTGCCCGAGGTGGGTGCCCCACAGCCGGCCAGCACGACCAGCAGGAGTGCCGCCGCTGCCGATCCGGCTCTTGGCCCGCTTCGGGATGAGCGAACAGGGGACAAGTCCGATCTCCGTTTCAGTCCGTGGCTCCGGGCCGTGCTCTCGGAATACTACCGGCAGTTCTGAGGTCAATCGGGCTCGGGGTCTCACGGTTCCGCTGCTCAGTCGGCGGGGTCCAGATGGCCGTGTGCCCATTTGAGTGTCCGGGCGGCACCCAGCTCTTGGAGGATCTGCAAGCCCTCGCGTGCTTGTGGCTCTTGCCCACCGAGGATGAATTCAATCGCTCGTTCGTAAGGGTCGCCGACGTCTGCCCAGGCTGCGGCGGCCTGCTCCCAGTCGCCTTGGATCCCGTAGAGGAAGCTCGGTGGACACGGGTCGGGAATCGCTACCTGGAGACCGGCCCTGGTCGCATAGAGGGCGGTCGTACCGACCCAGTCAAGGGAATCCGCCGCGTTCGCAATCGTCATGAACTTCGATCGCAGTCGCCCCACCTCGTCAACGTCCGCAGCGAGCCAAGCCCGCTCGATGGCGGCGGCGGCGATTGCGCCATACCGAAGCAGGCTGTCGTCGACACCGGTCACGGCTAGGCCACGGTCGATGAGCTCATCACCCTCGGCGAGACCTTTGCGCATCAGCAGGCGCCCCAGGTAGCCGAATGATGGGGCCGAAAGTAGGTCATCGGTAGCTCGCTCGACCAGCGGCCGGAGCTCCGCCTCGGCTTCGTCCCAACGTCCGAGCATCAGGAGGCCTTGGCCGAGAAGGGCTCGCATGTTGTACTCGAGGCTCAGCAACTCGGCATCTGCGGCCTTGTCAACGGCGGCCTCGAGCGTAGCCACGCCCTCGACATATCGGAGACGACTGAAAAGGGCAGTAGCGAGGTTGTTGGCGGCGCGCGCATGGAACTCCGCATGTCCGATTCGATCAGCGGTCGAAACGGCATCTGCCAGGTCGTCGAATCCGCTCTCGTCCCCGGACAGCACCTTGGCGACGCCTAGGTAATTCAGCGCGTGGGAAAGGATGTCCGGTCGGTCAATGGTCGCCGCAAGGCGACTCGCCTTCTCGCCCCACGGCAGGGCTTCGATCATCCGATGTCGCCATACGTGGAGCGCCGCCAAGCTCGAGTAGGCGGAAGCGAGGGCCTCGTCCTGGCCTCCCTCTTCGAGGACGGCGACTGCGCGCTCCGTCGACTCGTGGGCCGCTTCAGAATCTCCGAGGAAGTGCTGGTTTCTGGCAAGTTCGATGATCGCTCTGCCGAGCCCGGTGGCATCGCCGACCTCCTCCCATGTGGTCACAGACGCCGCGGCCGCCCTGCCTGCTTCTTCGAGGCGGTTGAGTCGGTGGAGTTCAACTGCGTACTCGTGGAGCACCTGCGCCCGCTCGGCTGGCTGGAGTTTCTCCTCATGGTCCAGGACCTTCTCATACCAGGCTGCGGCTTGCCGGTGCGCCCCGGCCGCTGAGCATTGGCGCGCCTCTTCGGGCGCGTTCGCCACCAACACGTCGACGTCGCCGGCGGCAACGGCGTGGTGCAGGAGACGAGCTCCGTCAGCGTCCACCTCTCGCAGAGTGTCGAGCACCCGTCGATTGATGTCACGACCTTGGGCATTGGTCATCGCAGCCTCAACGGCGCGCCGAGCTAGTTCGTTATGGAACCGGATCCGGCCTTCGCTGCCCTCGAGTATCCCGTGGGCCTCTGCTTCGGAGATGGCGTCAACATCGTTCCCGGTAAGTCCCGCAACGAGGGCATCCTCGAGTCCGCCCGGCGACACGGCGACCAATGTGATCACATCGCGCGCCTCCGACGTGAGAGGCCGTAGACGAGCAAGCACGACATCGCGCACGGTCGGTGGAACCCCGACGTCGTTGCTGGCAAGCACTTCTCGGATGAAGAACGGGTTGCCCCCAGTGACTCGATGGAGTTCTGCGGGATCCACGTCCGAGTCCGCAGCCAGCTCCGCAACGGCCTGTTCTGTCAGAGGCTCCAGAGTTATCCGGTGGAATGCGGGTCCGTGGAGTTGGCCGAGTAATCCGAGCAATGGATGGTCTGCCGACAGATCGTCCGGCCGGTACGTGATGATCACCAGTGACGGCAGATCGGCGATCCGACGTGACAAGTATCGAAGGCTGTCGAAGGTGGCATCATCCGCCCAGTGGACATCCTCGATGACGATTACGTTGGGGGCGGGCCCCTGGGCGGCCTCGTCGACAATGGCCCGAAGAACCGCACTCGGATTATCACCAGAGTCCAGCGCTTCACCCAGCGCACCCCCAACGTCGCGGGCGATATCGAGCCACGGGCCGAAAGCCGGTGGAGTGATCAGATCGTCGCAGGCTCCACTGAGTACCCGGGCGTCATCTCGGATGGTGTCCGTGAACACCCGCACCAGCTGGGTCTTTCCGATCCCCGCCTCACCGGCAACTACGGCTATGGAACCTGCGCCGGCGGCTACCGATGAGAGCGCGTCACGAAGCTGCTTGAGGCTCTCGTCGCGTTCGAGCACAGACACGGCGACGATTGTACGTGGTGCCGGCTGGTGGTGTCCGCGGTGCCGGCCTCGTGAGATCAGCCATGCCCGGCCGCTGGTCGCAGCGCTAGATTCGTTCCGGGAGTAAACATGGCCGCTCTACCTACCGGCACCATCACATTTCTGTTCACCGACATCGAGGGCTCGACGCGGCTCCTCGCGGATCTGGCAGACCGCTTCGCGTCGGTCCTCGAGCGGCATCAGACACTTATCCGTGAATCGGTCAGCCGCCACTGCGGGACCGAGATCAAGACTGAAGGGGACTCGTTCTTCTGTGTGTTCATCACGGCCGCTGACGGTCTCGCCGCGGCCGTCGACATACAACGGAGTATGGCTGCCGAGGACTGGGTTGAAGGGCGCAGCGTTCGGGTTCGCATTGGAGTGCACACCGGCGTCGGGGCGCTCGGCGGAGACGACTACGTCGGTATCGACGTCAATCGGGGAGCCCGAATCAGCGAAACCGGCCATGGCGGCCAGGTGTTGGTCTCGGCGGCGACCCGGCTCCTTGGTGAGGCAGGCCTGCCCGATGGTGTCGCCTTCAACGACCTCGGCGAAGTCCACCTGAGAGACCTCGATCGGCCGGAGCACCTCTACGAGCTGACAATCGATGGCCTTGACTCAGCGTTCCCGCCGCTGCGCAAGTTGGAGGCAGGGCCGACGAACCTGCCGGCATCGTCTGGTTTCATTGGGCGGGCGGCCGAGCAGGCCCAGGTGACACAGCTGCTTGGGGAGTCGCGGCTGGTCACCATCACCGGTGTCGCCGGATCGGGTAAGAGCCGGCTTGCCTTGGAAGTGGCCACCGCCTTGCGCGACACCTATACCGATGGAGTGTGGCTCGTAGAACTGGCTTCGGTCACCAGTGATGAACTGATTGCACAAGCGGTGTCCCATGCGATTGGCCTGCAGGAGTCGCCTGGACGTTCCGCGACGGACGTGCTGGCTGACTACCTACGCAATGGCAAACGATTATTGGTGTTGGACAACTGTGAGTCCTTCATCGACAGTGCAGGCCAGCTGGCGTCTCACCTGATTGCATCAACCGCCAATCTCACGATTCTGGCAACCAGCCAACAGGTTCTGGGAACCGCCGGCGAAGCTCGCTACCAGTGCCCGCCGTTGGCGATGCCATCGACAGAAGGGGGCTCGCCCAGCGAGCTGCTTGACTTCGATGCGGTAGCTCTCTTTCAATCCAGGGCCGCCGCGGTCGACTCGGCTTTTGTGCTGAACGAAGAGAATGCACCGTTCGTCGCTGCGATTTGCCGCAGCCTGGACGGCATGCCACTCGCTATCGAGTTGGCGGCGGCACTTGTCAGGATTTTGACTCCGCAACAGATCCTCGACCGGCTCGATGACCGGTTCGAGCTGTTGACCGGCGGACCACGCAGCGCACCTGAGCACCACCAGACGCTCCGAGCTGCTCTCGATTCGACATTCGAGCTTCTGAATCCGGAAAACCGAGAGTTCGCGGCACGCCTTGGTGTCTTCGTTGGCGGCTTCGACGTTGTGGCCGCCGAGGCCGTGACCGCAGGGGGCGGGATCACGGGTGGCGACGTAGTGAACGGGCTGTCGGCGCTCGTCGACCGTTCTCTCATCACCAGCACCCAAGCGCCCGGAGGTCTCAGGTTCGCCATCCTCGAGTCGGTGCGCGCCTATCTGCTGGACAAGCTCAAAGCGGGGGGACAACTCCGGGTTCGCCAGATTGCCCACGCCAAGCACTTTGGCGCGCTCATCGAAGACGCCGCCAGGGGATTGCGGGGGCCCGACCAGGATTTGTGGGACGCCCGACTCGAAACGGACATTGAGAATGTTCGGTCCACCTTGGCCTTCTCGTCCGCAGCAGGTGATGACACCGGCCTTCGGCAGGCAGGTCAGATGTTTCTGTACTGGCGTAGCCGCGGTGATTGGAGCGATGGATTGCATTGGACCCAGGTCGCATTGGACAATTCGTCGGAGAGAGATTCCCCACTGCGCGCCCGAATGCTGGCCACAGCCGGCTTCTTTGCCAGCGATCTCGGGGACGGTGTCCGTGGCATCTCCGATCTGGAGGAGGCGCTGGCGATGGCGCGCCGCACCTACGATTCACACTCGGTGGGCTACTGCTCGAGCTTCCTGGGCGCCGATCTGAGCCGCCGCGATACCGATCTTGATCGGGGCCTCGCCCTGCTATGCGAAGCGCAGCAGATCTACGCAGACCTGGAAGAGCCGTACGGCGAGGCTTGGGTCAACCGCTACTTGGCCTTGTCCTTCCAGGAACGGGGCGACTTCGTTGAGGCAATACGGCTGCACACCTTGTCGCTCGACGCATTTCGTGACGTCGATGACCCCTGGAACATCCGGTTCGCACAGACGCTGGTGGGGGAGGCGCTGCACACTATTGCTGAGTTGATCCGTTCCCGCGACCTGTACAACCAGAGTTTGCGTGGATCTGCCGATACTCGATACAAGGTGGTCATCGCGCACGCGTACAAGGGTTTGGGGAAGGTTTCGCTTGCTGAACGGAAACTCGATGAAGCGTCCGGCCACCTAGCGAAGGCGGCACAGGAGTTACAGGGTATCGGCGATGTGGCCTGCCTCGCTGAGACGCGGGGCCATTTGGCGATGGTGAATCTCGCTCGAGGCCATCCGGTGGTCGCCTCAGACGCGCTTGTTGGCAGCCTCGTCACTTTTCGTGACATTGCAGACCTGGGAGGCGTCGCTTGGGTCCTCGAACGCCTCGCCGCGGTAGCGGTCGCCGAAGAGTCCTTCGAGCGTGCCGCCCAGCTTCTGGGCGCGGGCACGATGATCAGGGCTGAGAGCGGGTCGATGCGTGCGCCTGTCGATCAGCCACTGGTCGATCGGCTTTCTGAGGATCTGCGCGCAAGGCTCGGTGCACCCGCACTCGAAGCGGCCATCGCGGCCGGGACTTCCCTCGACTTTGATGTGGCGATCGAACTCGGAGTGACCTGACTCGCATGGTGTCGCGGTCTCGATGATTGTCAGCTCTGTGTGCAGGGCTAGCCTCCGACACCATCAAGGGAGGCTCCTTGGACCGCAACCGATTCTCGGTTTACGGAAACGAGCCGGAGGCTGCCATTGTGTAGTCCGTGATCACCACAGTGTTGGTATTCGTGCTCGCCCGGAGCTACTCGTCGAGAACGCCGCAGCGTCAGGGATCAAGTGAGGTCCTGATGGCGCCCGATTCGCAGACGAGTTGGCCACAGTGATGGAAGTCCCGCATCGACGATTCAACGCGTTGACCCGGGAGTGGGTTCTCGTGTCGCCAAATCGAACGGAGCGGCCGTGGCAGGGCAGCATTGAAGCTCCCCCGGCGTCCGGCCGTCCCGAATACGATCCCGGCTGCTATCTATGTCCGGGCAACGGCCGGGCCAATGGGACGATCAACCCGAACTACACGAGCACGTTCGTCTTTACCAACGACTTCGCCGCTTTGCGTCCAGATGTCGACAAGACAAAATACAACGAGGGCCTGCTGAGAGCCGAGAGCGCAGCCGGTACTTGTCGGGTTATCTGCTACTCACCGCGCCACGATCTCGACATGGCGTCAATGGATCAGGTTGATATTCGATCCGTCATAGATCTGTGGGCATCCCAGACAAAGGAACTCGCCGAGAACTACAGGTGGGTGCAGGTGTTCGAGAACCGTGGCGCCGCGATGGGTGCGTCCAATCCCCATCCGCACGGCCAGATATGGGCCGGAACCGCTTTGCCCAACGAGCCGCAGAAGGAAGACACCCAGCAAAGGAGTCACTTCGAACGAACCGGCTCCGCGCTGCTCCTCGACTATCTCGATCAGGAGAAGCGCGGTGAGCGTACCGTTGCTCTCACCGACTCCTGGGCCGCTCTGGTTCCGTACTGGGCAGTTTGGCCGTTTGAGTTGATCATCATTCCCCGGCGCCATGTCACGTCGATGCCGGAGCTAATGACCAATGAGCGCAATGATTTGGCCGGCTTGCTGGCAGATGTTCTAGGGAGGTACGACAGGGTCTTTGATCATCCCTTCCCGTACTCATTTGGCTGGCACGGTGCCCCGTCGCCGACGTCGGAGCACAACCACTGGCAGCTTCATGCACACGTGTTCCCCCCTCTCCTTCGATCTGCGACTGTGCGCAAGCACATGGTCGGCTACGAATTGCTTGCCGAGGAACAGCGTGATGTGACAGCTGAGAGTGCTGCGGCCCGCCTGCGAAGCCTCGGTGCGACCTAGTTCTCGAAGGGAACCGGCGTCATTTCGAGGATGTCGATGGCGTAGTGCCTTGGCCCTCGCTGAGATACGGGTGCCCGTCGGCGAGTTGCCGTGCTGATGCCATGTCGGAGGCGTCCACGATCGAGTAGTCGGTGAGAGAGAGTGTCTGACTGGTAGTGCCGTCATCGACGAGGGAGTCGGCGGGACCGAGAGGACTTCCGATGTCGATGATGGCTGGCCCTACCTTCTGCATCCAAGCGCCCCATTTGGCCACTATGGACTGCCCCTCTTCCGGGCTCATCGCCGAAGTCGGAAGAGGTTCGTGTCATCCGGCCAAGCTAGCGCTGTGCGAACGCCTCGGTCGCGGCCGCCAGCCGGGACGCAGCCTCGGGGTTGGCCGGCAGCGGATCGTCCGATTCCATGGCTGGGATGATGAGCTGATCCACCAGGTCGCGTGGGACGAAGAACTGCTCATCGGGTAGCGCGCTGGTGAAGACGACGACCGCATCCTGATCGGGCAGGACCACAATGTACTGGCCGGCATAGCCGAGGGCCATGAAGTAGCCGTCGTCGTCGACCCACCATTGGTAGCCGTAGCCGTCGGAGAGGGTTCCCGCTGCGATCTGTTGTGTCGTGGCGGCCAAAACCCACTGTTGGGGCACTAGCTGGGTGCCTTCCCACTTGCCGTCCTGGAGCATCAGGTAGCCGATCTTGGCCATATCATGCGGGGTGAGCCACAGCTCGCCCCAACCGATGTTGACTCCCTCGGGAGATGTGGGCCAGTCGTAGTTGGTGATACCCAGGGGGCCGAATAGATGTTGATCGGCGTAGTCCGCGGTGGTTGTCCCGGTGGCCTTTTGCAGCGCGGAGCTGAGCAGATACGAGCCGGTGTTGGTGTAGTCGAAGCGGGTTCCCGGGTCAGCAACCATTGGGTTGCTCAGCGCGTGAGCGGTCCAGTCGTCGCTCTCCCTCATGGCCGTGAGCCCGCGCCAGCGGTACAGGTAGGAGTCCTTGGCATCCATGCCGGTGGCCATCGTGAGCGTGTTCTCGAGCGTCAGCGCCTCCTTGCGCTCGTCGACGTTATCGACCGCAGCTCCCTCGAAGAGCGCCAGCAGAGGCACATCCACCCCCGAGATCAAACTCTCTTCGATGGCAATGCCGATCAAGGTGGACACAACGCTCTTGGTGCATGAGTGAACGATGTGACGCTTTCGCGGGCCGTAGGGAGGGACATAGGCATCGGCGACGATGGACCCATGGCGGATGATCGTGACGTTGTCGATGGCGTAGTTGGCTCGAGCGATTCGCTCGAACATTGAGGCGAGCTGGTCCGAGTCAACGCCTTCGGATTCCGGGGTAGAGACGTGCCAACCGTCCGTCGGCCAAAGCACTCCGTCAGCAGTCGGCACAGCAACCGGTGTGGAGGTTGTGGCGGGTGAGGAGCCACACGCCGCGAGCACCAGGGTGAGAGCCAGCCCGACGGCCAGGGCCGACAGTTGCCGATGGATCCGTCGCCTCATAGTGCCTGCATTTGTCGGCGATTCGCCCCATTTCTCCGCAATGGGGCGCTGTCGTCAGAGTACCCCACACATCCCATACCGACTTTCGATCGAGGCGGTCCCCGGCGTCCGGCGCTGAAGTGAGGTGCCCAATCGATCGTTTCGCTGGCCGTGACAGGCCCAAGTCTCCACGGTTGCTGCTTGGCCGACCTACGTTTTGGAACGTTCCTCGCCCCCAAGTTAGAAACCACCAATCGCAAAGATCAGTTGTGACGTCGAGGCGACGATGATCGTGCCGTCGGGGGCCACGGCGATCGACGCTTGCAGCTCGAAGCCCTCCTGGATCTGCTGGCCCGTGGAATCGCATTGCGCAAGAGAGGCGACCTCGCTTGGCCCGGCCAGCGCGATTCTCCACACGGTTTCGCCGTCTTCTGCGCGATACGCGTGCAGCGCTCCATCGGGTCGGGGCAGCAGCACGAGGTCGCTCACAACCACCGGCGAGGCCCATTGCCGTTCGCAGCGTATCCCAGCCGGCGTCATCCACCTCGCCCGACCACTTGCCGACTCGATGCCTTGGATACCATCCGATAGCGAGCTGGCGAGTACGAGCGTGTCACCGAAGCGGGCGGTAGAGCTGCGCGAATTGGCGAATCCGTCCGACAATCGATCCGGGTCCGAGCTGCGCCATGCGACGGTCCCGACAAATCGGTCGAGCGCGACTACCGCGGGTGTGACGGGGCCCCCATCGACTATGAAGGAAACGAGTAGGTGGTCGGCCGTCACGGTTGGACTGGCGAAGACCGTCGTCGGTAGAACGACGTTGCTCCCGCCGCCTGATGCATCGGCGGTTGTGTGATCGATGCGCCGACGCCACATCTCGAATCCATCGATCAAGAATGCAGCCGCCTCGCCCTGTTCGCTCACTGCGTAGACCATCTGCCCGTCGGAAGCGGCGCCGCCTCGTATGGCGCCATCGAGCCGGGCACTCCACCGCTCGGAGCCGTCGAGACCGAGAGCCCAGAGAACGCCCGACGCGTCGCCG
>JAAELU010000557.1 GCA_024226255.1 bacterium
CGAGGGGGGCGTTGCCCCCCTGCCACCCCCCAGGGGCTCACCAAAGGAATGATCGGGGCGAGCCGTGGCCTACCGATCCATTGGCGGGCTCCGCCCGCCAAGATCCGCGATTCTCGGCGGATTTGCGCAAAGAACCCGCCATGGAAGAAGTGCATTCTGCCCTCAACCGTGCCAGGATGGGGATACCAACACTCATCCACGCAGGAGAGAGCAGAATGCTGAGCGTCAAGTCTATACTCAATCGCGTCTACAAGTTCTCGTCTTTCGTCTACGGCGACGTCGTCCGCTGCGTGTCCTTCCGGCAAGCGTGCGCAGAGCCGATTTACTTAACGATTGCGACCATGGTCGGCGGCGCGAGGCGTGACGCCACCTCGCCATTGGTGGGCTTCTCTGGCACTCACGCAGTGAGCCATTGGCGGCGACATGACGCCATCGACGGCGTCGGGACATACCCGCCGCGGTCAGTCGACCGGTGGAGAGGTCGCCCGGTTCATCGGCACAGCTCAGTTGGCTGCCGCCTCGGATTGCGCGACTCAGGCCGCCAGCTCGGCGTCAGGCTGAGCGGTCGCCTCGGCTGCCGCAACGGCCGTCTGGTAGTTCCAGGGCATCCAATCTTGCGGGTTGAGCTCCACCTCTTCAGGGTGCTTGAGAAGCTCGGTGAGATAGTCGAACGGATCGGTTCCCTCGAGCTCTGCGGTGTAGATCAAGCTCATGAATCTGTCGGCGACGCGAGCGCCTTTTTCGGTCTTGTAGAACAGCGCGTTCTTGCGATGGAGGACGACTTTCTTCAGCGCTCGTTCGCAGATGTTGTTGTCCAGCGGCGCGCCAGGCTCACGCAGAAATAGCGTCAGTTTGTCCCACCGTTTGAGCATGTAGGAGAAGGCGCCACCCAACGAGGAATTCGGTTCGACGTTCCTTTCCTCCAGCTGTTCATTGATCCAGCTGTTCAGATCCGCCATGACTTTGGCGGAGTGATCTTGATGGAAACGAAGCCGC
>JAAELU010000558.1 GCA_024226255.1 bacterium
CTCCCGGTATCGACATCTTGCGCCGCAAGGGCCATTCGACCTGGACAACCGAAGACGACCAGACGATCCGAACCTACGTGTTGAAGAACCCTGCCGGCTGATATCGCACGAACGCAGCACCACACCCGGTCGGCGGGGTTGGACACGCACGGTGCCGGCCGCTCGATGACGGCAATCTGGGTGCATCAGGGGTGCCTGCCCCATCTCGAACACTCTCCTTGGAGCCGGGCTCCGAGGTGTGAAAGCCGTCCTATCAGGCCCACTGCCGTGGAAGGACACGACAGGGGTCTTTCGTACGCCTGGGCGGCCGTTCAGTCAGGTGCGCCCAGGTGGCGCTGTCCATGCAAGCAGATGTCCGCATTTCGCCCTATGCGCCGACGAGCGTGGTGAGCAGGAAGCCGGTGAGCGCGGCAAGACCAACGAACCCGCCCGACCTGTGCAAGGCCTCGGGCATCATCGTCTGTGTGATTACGGTCAGCATTGCTCCAGCTGCCAGGCCCTCGACAACGGCGAAGACCTGATCGGGCACCGCTTGGAAGACGACGCTGCCTACTGCGGCACCTAGGCCAGTCACGAGTATCACGGAACCCCACAGAATCCCGATCTTGCGCCACTGGAATTCCTGTTCGCGCATCCCGACCGAGCTGGAGAGGGCTTCCGGATAGTTGGAGAGGAAGATTCCAACGAGAAAGGAGATACGTAACGCATCCGCGGTGGCACCTATGACGAGCGATTCGGGAATGCCGTCTAGCAGCAGCCCGAGCCAGATTGCGATGGGAGCGCCGTGCATCGCCTTAGCGGCCACAGTCGGCGCCAACCCGCCACGTCGCACGGCCGTCAACACCCGACGTCGGACGCCAGCCACATGTTCGGAGTCGAGCCCGTGGTCACGTTCTAGGTAGACGGTGATACGGGGGCTACCGACAAACCCGGCGATCGCCGTTGACATCGTGGGGTAGCGAAGTACCAACTCCTCGAAGTGTGAACGCAACAGCACCCAGGCCTCGCTTGGGGTTTGGGCAATGGCAGTAGCGGTGTGACGCATCCCGGTGAAGAACGAGAGCAAGCCGAATTCCTCACCCTCTTGAAGCAGGATGCTGTCGTCGGATTCACCGCTGGCATCGACGAGGGCAACGTCGCCGCCCGCCAGCACGTACATACGATCCGATGCCTCACCGGGCCGGAAGAAGACGTAGCCGGCCTCGTGCTCTTCGCGGAACATGAGGTCTGCCACCTGGTCCAGCAGGTCATGGGAGAAGTCGTGGAAGACGTCCACGTCTGCCAGGTGATCGATGAGCTGCTCGGTAGGGGTTGTTGCCGCGATCTCGACGAGCTGGGGGAGGCGCATTATTCCCTCCGCCTGCACCTGCTGTATCCACGATGCGATGTCGCCCTCGGAGATCTCTGGATGGCGACTTCTCACTGTGTCGACTAGATCCTCGCTGCGCGCCTCGGCGCGCAATCGATCTGCAAACCCCGGGCAGACGCCGAGGACGCTGCGAAGTCGGCTGCGGCTGAGCCGGAGGACCTCGCTATCGACGTTGGCGGTTGCGGTTGAGCTGTGCGGCGTGCCGCTGACGAATGCCAGGTATCCGAATGCTTGATGGGGCCGTAACTGCACAATGCTGTCGATAGTGGCGAGCGCAACCTCGCCTTCGGCGAGGATGTTGATGTGCTCGCACGGATCGCCGTGGCGGTAAAGCATCTCCCCGCTGGCGAGGCGTTCGGAGCGGAACGCTCGAGCGATCTCATCGAGTTCTCGGTCGGGAAGGCCTTCGAAGAAATCGATCCGCTCCAAGTCGCTGAGGATGTCACGAATGCGACTCTGTTCCCGGTCGCGGAGGAAGGTGATCGACGTTGACGCTTTACGGAGAAAGCCACCCCGAACATTGATCGTCCGGTTCAACGCTTCGAAGGCGAGCCCGCCCGCCACTGCGCCGATTGCCAGCCAGCCGAACTCCTCCCGGTCGATGGATGGAGCAACGATATCGATAGTCACCGCAGACAGCAGCGCCCCAGCCCCGAAAGCAGTGAGAAGTCCGAGGACGAAGTTTGTCGGCTTCCACAGCCGAGCGGTAACCGCGCCGAGGCCCAGCGACGAGGCCGAGATCGCCCCAAGTAGGAATGCACTGGCAACTTCGATCACGACGACATAGTCGCACGATCTGGTGTGAATGTCATTGGTTCGAGTCCTGCCGGGCCCACAGACTGTTGTTGATGTCACAACTATGCGCCGGTTGACGATCGTCGGGGGCCACCATCAGCAGTTCCGCAGTTCGGGGTGTTTCGTGGCGGGAGTGGGCTGCCGGCGCAACCCACGCCGTACGCCGGCCGCCGCGGTCGTTGGACTCTGTTGTCTGGTCCTCGCTCGGGATCGACTGCTCCTCGATTGGGAACGTCTCTCTGCGCGATTCGCGATCCTTGATGTGTAGCCGAATCCGTTCTTCGGAGGCGTAGCATCGGTGACGACCCGTGCATGTTTGGCACGGACCGATTGGCTACCTGAAAGGGGTAACCATGCATCGGATTCTCAGGCGCACCTTGCTCATCGCAGCAGCATTCGCACTCCTCCTTGTCCCGGCAGCGGCCATCGCCGCGGGCGGTTTCGTCGACGTTGCAGACGACAGCGTCTTCGTCGCCGACATCCAGTGGATGAAGGACGCCGGTATCACCAAGGGCTGCAACCCGCCGGCGAACGACATGTACTGTCCCGCAAACAACGTGACGAGGGAGCAGATGGCTGCATTCATGCATCGCCTGGCCGCAAACCGGGTCGTCGATGCGAAGACCGCCTTGGATGCCGACAAGCTGGATGGAGTTGACTCGAGTGGTTTTTTGCCCGACGGCACGCCACCGGTGGGGACGACGGCTCGCGGCAACTACACGCTCGGCAGTGACGGGTCACGGGACATGACCAGCATCAACTGGGGGTTCGAGATGCCGAGCAGTCCGACGGTCCACTTCCTTGTGTACGGCTCGGCGCCCACCACTGATTGCCCAGGTACGGCAGACGACCCGCTTGCGGCCGCAGGTTACCTCTGCGTCTATGAGGCGAACTCGGATTCCTGTACAGGCCAGTTCATCTTCTCCGGGGGCAACGGTGGCGCCAACAAGGCCGATGTATTCGGAGCGTCCATAATTGGATACAACTCAGGTGCAGGAGAATTCGGTAGTTTCGGGACTTGGGCCATCACAGTTGGGACGCCATAGCCGGGGCCTCACGGGACCAAGGCCTACCGCTCCCTCGCCCGTTCGCAAACGCTGGGTCGCTTCGATGAGGCTCTTCGCGGTCGTCAGACGGAGCTCTCCGAGGCAGACAGCGTTCTCGTCCTGCGGAGCTCCGGCAAAGGCCGGGCGGCGGACCTTCGGTCGAGCCAGCCGACAACGCCAGACATGTGTTCTTGGAAACCAATCAGGTAGGTGAGTTGCAGGCCCAACCCGGTCAGAACCGTGATGGCTACCGACCCGACGATCGGGTATCCCCCCGCCATGTCGGGCCTCTTGCGAGCACATCGTTCCTCAGAGCTGGTTTGGCGCGGAGTCGATTGCCAAGGCGGATCTTCATCACCTGATCACCGCCGACGGAGCGGCCAACAACTTCCGCACCGACTCGGTCTACCGGGAGGTTGCCGGCATGGCCGCGGCCGAGCAGGGTCCGGTGAACCGGCCTGAGTACGTTGCCGCCGCTGGCCACCGGGTGCGTACCACAAAGCAGTTCGAACCAAACTGCGGCAAGCCCACCGTGGCCCGCGCCACGCTGTACTTCCTGGTTGCGCACCAGGGGAAGATCGACGACACCAAGTACGGCGTCGCCGATCTCCAGATGCTCGCCGCTTGGTCCAACGCCCAGGCACCCGGGCCGTATGAGCTCGATCGCAACGAAGCCATCCACGAGATACAGGGCAACCGGGACCCGTCTGTTGACTTCCCCGAGTGGGTGGAGCGTGTCGATTTCACCCGAGGGACCGGGTGACGGCTGGCAACTGCGATCTCGTGGCAAACAGGGCTGTATCCCACGCTTGCGTGTGACGTCGAGGTGCGGGCATGCTCACCACCGGATTGCCCTGAAGGGTGGCCACCGGATAGCCTGATCGGGGCACACCAAGAACGCCCCTGATGCGGCTAGCTGGTTCTCCGCAGGTTTCACTGAGGACGGACCACAACCTCCTGGAGAGTGATCAGCCCGTCGCTCGACACCTCGTACATGACAATGTGCCCCGAGGACCCACTCGACAGCTTCACTATCTCGGCGGTTCTTACGATGCCGTCATCAACGTTGCGTACCACATAGGAAGTGACGATCGGGTTGTAGGTGGCCCACACCTCCTCAAGCAGCGCCAACACATCTTCGATACCGGACGCGTCCCTCGTGAACGAACCGCCGCCAAGCGAAGCATCGTATGTGTAGACAATTTCGGGGTCGTAGAGGGCCGCCAACGCATCAACATCGCGATCGTTGGAGGCTTCGATCACTTGAGCGACGACTTCTTCCGGTGAGATCTCGGTTGCCGGCGCAACTAGCTCGGTTCCTCTCCCACTCAGTGCTAGGGCTGCAATTCCGATGGCCACCGCAACAACCGCGGCAGCCGCGACTGCGGGGATCCACCTCCGACGGGGTGGCTGCTCTGTTGGGAACCCTTGCTTCTCTATCGTGGGTGTTTGGGTCTGCATTTTGTCGCTCCTCGCGTCGATCACATAGAGGTGCGGCGTGTGGGCGGAGTCGGTCGGCAGGTTGCCGATGTCCGGGACCGGGTTGGCATCGACAAGCAATGCGTAGATGCGCTCGGTGGATTCGCTCATGCTCCGTCACCTCCTTTCGCTGTGCTCGCCGGGGGACGATGCGTTCCGGTTGCGTACATGGCGTCGTACTGTCGTCTCAGTCGTTGTTTGGCTCTGGCGAGACGTTTGTCGACTGCCGCCAATGAATAGCCCATGCTGTTGGCGATCTCGGCATGTGTGAGACCTTCCCACGCAGACAGCAGCAGCATCTCGCGATCCTCAGGTCGTAGCTGTTCAACCGCTTGGCAGACGGTTTCGTACTCGTGGCGCTGTACCACGATGCTCTCGGTACCTGGCGGTTCCGAGTGGGGCTGGGACGCTACCTTCCCGGCCAATCGAAGCGAACGATTGGCGGCCCTGCGTTGATGGGAAAGCACTCGACGGGCAACGCCATAGAGCCAGGGCAGTGCTCGATCGCCAGACGGCATGTCGGCCAACCGCCGCCACGCAACCGTGAAGACCTCGTTGATCGCTTCCTGGGCGTGGTCCCGTGATGTACGCCGCAGACAGTAAGCCAGGATTGGCCGTTCGTACAGCTCGTAAATGCGGTCGAACTTCGGATCGGTCACGTTGCTCATTGGCGCTCCCTCTCAACCCTATATGCCCGGCACCCCGAGGCAACGGACAAGAAAGTTCAGAGCCCAAGAATCTGTCCGTTCCGCGGCAGATCCGGGCATAGGCAGCATGGAGGGGTCGACCGCTCCTTCACAGTCGGGGGACTGTTGCGGAGGGGTTCCAGTAGCCGGGGCCCCTCCGCAGGAATGTCTAGGCGGGTCGGTTTCGGCGTTGAGTAGCTGCAAGGAGGAGTGCCTCACTCCTGGGCAACATGCTCCTCGCGGAGAACCAGTCCGTCTTCTGAGATCTCGTAGGTGACGAGGTGTCGATTGGAGCCGCCGAAGAAGATCACGTCTTCGGAGGTCGTCACGATCCTGCCATCGACTTCGAGCACGTCGTAAGAAGTCACCTTGGGGCCCCAGTTCGGCCAGGTGCGATTCTGGAACTGATCTAGCAGGCGGTCGCGATCGGACCTACGGATGTTGTGTCGCGTGTGGCCGACGACTTTGTAGACATCGTATACGTAGACGATCTCGGGATCGTATAGCGCTTCAAGTCCAGCTGCACCTCGGGCGTTGAAGGCGTCGATCACTTGAGCGACGACCTCTTCTGGGAGGGGTGCGGCAGGCTGAGGCTCGCCTTGCGTCGAGCTGAATGCGAGGACAGCACCAGCGATGACAACGACAAGGAACACTGCCGCAGCGATGAGCTTGCCGTTGCGGCTCGGTCTAGGCGGTGCTATCCGGGGACGGTGATCTGGTTCGCGTTCTGTCCGGTAACGCCCACTGCGTGTTGTCGCGGTGACAACGTTCGGTGGAGCAGATCATCGTTGGTAGGTCGCTCACGAGTCGACGTCGAGGACCCGGAGCGAGGCCTAAACCTGAGTGTCTTCGTTGCCCGAGATTGTTGACCCCTTGCGACGCGCACGCAAGCTATGAGATGGTCCAAAGGGGTAGAGGCCGACCGGCACAGGGAGCGCCGATGGCGCCGCGTCCCACAGAAGCCGAATACACCGAGATCCTTCAGAGCCGCGGACCGATCAGAATGGGCGATCCTGCAGCGGCACGGGTTCGGGCCACGTCGGGAATCGACGGGATCTAGTCTCCGATTGTGAACGGGATCTCGGCCACCGTGTCTTCAGGGAACCGGCTCAGATTTAGTAACCGGAGCACATAGTTGCCATCGACCGGATCGGGGATAACAAAGGCCACGTCGAGGCCTTCGGCAGTGACTTCGGCGGTGAGTACCTCGTTGGGAGCACGCTCGGGGGTCACTGTTTGTCCGCTGGGTACAACGAGTTCGAAGGTGTCTTTTGCCGTCCGAGATTGATCACCAAGGGTGATGTCGACAGTGGCGGTGAGGAAGGCAGTCCCTACCTCGGCTGACTCACCGTGAACCGCCAGGCTATGCCAGTCGACAGCCACCTGGCTGAGCCGGATCTCGACTGCATCGGCGGTACCGACATCATCGACGGTCATCTCGATTGGTTCGAGCGACACAACCTCGCCGCCGGCTAGGGGCACAGAAGCCTGAGCGCTTCCGTCATGCCCGATGAGCAGGACCGCCCCTTCGAAGGTGAACCCGGCATCGACCTGGAATTCGTAGTTGCCGGTCTCGACGACTGAGGGAGCGATGTCCGCGGTTATGCCGAATCCAGAGTTCTCAATCAAGCCGGCGGAGGTCAGAAGGCTCAGACTCGAGGGAGGGCGGCTCGCCTCCGTGGCGAGGTTCTCGACACCGATGCTGACACGCACCGTTGGTGTGCCGAGGGACTCTCCGGTGCTTGCCTCCACGACGTGCCAGCGAAAGCCACCGAAGACGGCCGACAGATCGACGACGATCGTCCGGTCCGCCGCAGCGGAATCGCCCGCGGTCGTAGACGTCGACAGCGTCGAATCATTCGCGGGTGCTGCCTCCGTCGTCGGCGGCACTGATGCCTGCGTGTCGTCACTACTGCAAGCGGCGACGGCCAAGGAGAGAAGTGCACCAATCAGGAGGGTTTGTCTGTACGTGGACATCCTCTGAACCTACCAGCGCCATCTCTCGGTTGGTGGTCGCTTGGTTGGGAAGCGCCGTCGAACGAGGCGAGCCCCAACGCTCAGCTGCGGGCAACTGAAGACTTGTCTATCACCGGTCAGCCAGCGGATGTCAACAGCGTCACGACGTCGCTCACGTAACCCTGGTATACCTCAAGGAAGATTCGGGCAGTGATTTCGGTGCCGGGATCGGGCACGAATCCGGTGAGGGTGAACAGGAGAAGGTGTGGTGAGATCCACTCTGCGTCGACGCTTGTCCCCGCTGGTCGATCCGTATCGACGATCTTGACCGTTCCGTCGGATTTCAGGATGATTTCCACAATCCGACCGTCCGCAAGGAACATCTGGATACCGGCGCTCAACGACACTCCGCGCAGTCCGATTACTTCCTGTGCCTCTCCGTTGAAGGTCAGCGCCATCTCCGTGGTACTCGTGGAGGCGGTCGTGGTGACCTCCATCAGAACGACGTCTGTGCTGTTGAGCACGTCTGCAGCGCTGACACCGTCGCGCTCTCTCGATTCGTCGACATCCGGGAGGTCGTCGGCTTGACGTTGCTGATCCCCTGTTTCGTCGATGACGGTAGACACAGTGATGTCGGCTCCTGTTGGCTCCTCGCCGGCTCCCACCCCGGACGGCTCCGAGTCCGCTTCCCCGGAATCCTGATCGGGTGCGTCAGTGCTCGGCGCCGCAGATCCCTGCTGAGGCGAGGAGTCGCCACCATCGCCGGACCCCGAGGATCCGAATCCGATCCACAGACCGCCAAGGAGTAGCAGCGTGGCGATGGCTACCAGTGGCCACGTCCACTGTGGAAGCACATTTGCCCCGGAGGCGTGCTTCTGCTCATCCCTCCCGGACCCACTTCCGGTCTTCTCTTCGTCGCCTTCCCCGCTCTCGCTCTCGTGGTCTGGGCAGTCGAAGGGCTCACCAACTCGCTCTTTGTTGGTTCGAGTCCGACCGGTCGACTTGACGTGGCGATACTTCGCGACGGGCTGCCAATTCTCATCCACCTTCTCAGTCGGATTGAGGAGTCCAAGTTCCTCGCCGAGCGCCGTCGTCCCCGAGTAGACCGCAAGCCCGAAGGCGAGGCCGGCAAACGCCATCCCTGCCGCTCCCACGGCTGCGGCTGCGGCTCCAGCTTCGCTTGCACCAGCGAGGAGTGAGGCCCCTGTGAGTGTGGAGCCCGCACTCAACCCGGCCTTGCCGGTCGAGGGATGCCCGAGATCGATCAATTCCTTAACTGCGACGTCGGTCGCCCAGAGTTCCCATTTCTGGAGATAGATCACCCACTGGCTTTGCTCCTCCACCTCCGTGTAGCTCTCTACCTTCTGACAGCGACCATCACCGATGTGCTCGGTGGTGACCTCGACTTCAGCCTCCTCGCTGCGACGCCAGCTGGTGGTGACGGCTCCATTGTCGATTCGATACTCGTTCCTCAGAATGAAGATCGAACTGAGAGCGCCATCATTGGGTTCCCCGACAAGATCGAGCGGGGTGAGAGTCATTCCTCCCGCCCGGTGACCAAGGTCGTCGAGC
>JAAELU010000559.1 GCA_024226255.1 bacterium
ATCAGGATGCGGTTGCTTGCTTCATCGAAGAGGGCCGCTATCTGGAGCCAGAGTTCATGGCAGCCCACGTGGCTAAGCGCGATCGTTATGAGGCGATCTTTCGCGGGTTGTTCGAGGAAGGTGTTTCCTCGGGTGAGTTCGTTGAACAGGACGTTGGCGTCGCGGTCAAGGCTATCTTGGGCATGTGCAACTCGGTGGTGCGTTGGTATCAGCCCGATGGTGGGCACACCCCTGAGGAGATAGCGTCCGAGCTGGCCCACTTCGCGGTGCGGGGCGCCGCAGAGGCTCGCACCGAGCCCCCGGTCATCAAGGAGGTTTCCCATGGGCGGAGCGCTTGACGGGATCACGGTCCTCGACCTGTCTCAGGGCGCTGCGGGCCCAACTTGTGCCATGCACCTGGGTGATCTCGGGGCCGACATTCTCAAAGTCGAACCACCCGGCGGCGAATGGGGACGGCGGCTGGGCCCGCCCTTCGTTGCGGGGGTGGCGGCGGCCTTTCTCGGCATGAATCGCAACAAGCGCAGCGTAGTGATCGACCTCAAGAAGCCGGGCGGATCCGAAGTCGTTCTGCGGTTGGCAGAACACTGCGACGTGGCGCTCGAGAGTTTTCGACCGGGTGTCGCCGACCGCCTCGGCGTCGGCTACGAGGCCATGGCGGCGCGCAATCCCCGGCTCATCTATGTAGCGATCTCCGCCTTCGGTCAGAGCGGACCGTGGCGCGATCGGCCTGGTGTCGACGGCGTCGCCCAGGCCATGGGCGGCATCATGAGTGTTACCGGCACAGCCGACGGGGGGCCGGTCAAGGTGGGAGTGCCGGCCGCCGACATGGCCGCCGGCTTGTTCGCCTCCCAGTCGATCCTCGCCGCCCTCTTCGCCAGAGAGCGAACCGGTCGCGGGCAGCGAGTCGACGTGTCTCTGCTCGATTCGCTCTTGTCGTTTCAGGTTGTCCCGCTGTCGATGTTTTTGGCCAGCGGCAATTCTCCGCAGCGTTTGGGCAGCGCGGCTCCGTATGCCGCGCCCAACGAGGCTTTCGCCACTCGTGACGGCCATGTGATGGTTGCCGCCTACACGGCCAAACGATGGCCGGCACTGTGCGAAGCGCTCGGCAGACCGGAGCTGGCGACTGATGAGCGTTTTGATAGCAATGAGAAGCGAGTCCGCGGTCGGCCGGCACTGCGCGAAGCGCTCGAGCCGATCTTTGAGACCAGAACCACTGCCGACTGGATCGGTGTGCTCGACGGGGCCGATATCCTGTGCGGTCCACTACTCACATACGAGCAACTCGTCCGTGAGGAACACGTCACGCAGAGCAATGCCCTCGCGACCGTCAGGCACGACGCCGTCGGGGAGGTCACGGCGCCGGTGTTCCCGGGTCGCTTTGCCGACACTCCCGGCGATGTCACCGGTCCCCCGCCACCGGTGCCGGGGGAACACTCCGAGGCGATTCTCGCCCAGTGTGGTTTCGACGGCAACGAGATCCAGGAGCTGCTCGGCAGCGGGGTGGTGAGCGGAGATCGAAGGCCATGACTTCTGAGAGAAGAGGAGAGAGCTGTGACCGATGAACAGGTGAATGCCGCTGAGGCGAGCCCTGTGCTGTATGAGCGGGACGGCGCGGTAGGCGTACTCACGCTGAATCGTCCCCAGGCGTTGAATGCCATGACTGTTGCGATGCTTGAAACGATGACGGGCCTCCTCGATGAGATCGAGGCCGATCCCGATACGCGGGCTCTCGTCCTCACCAGTTCAGGCGAGAAGGCGTTCTGTGTGGGCGCCGACCTCAAGAGCCGGGGCCCCGAGTTCGAGCCGGGACTCATCCACGATCCGCTCGGGCTCCTCGTGCGCAGCGTCTTCGGTCGTCTCGAGAACCTCAACGTGCCGGTCATCATTGCGATCCGGGGCTACGCCCTGGGCGGCGGGCTCGAATTGGCACTGGCAGGCGATCTGCGAGTCGCCACCGAGGGTGCCCGGCTCGGCTTTCCCGAAGCCAAGGTCGGCAGCCTTCCCGGTGCGGGAGGTACCCAGCGCGCCACCCGGCTGATCGGGCCCGGCTTCACCAAGGAGTTGATGTTCACCGCCGACCACATCAGTGCCGCAGACGCGCTGCGGATGGGTCTCGTCAACCGTGTGGTGCCCGACGACGACCTGATGGAAGAGACGATGGCCCTGGCGCAGCGCATCGCCGGCCGGGCACCGTTGTCGCACGACCGAGTGAAGGCGCTGATCAACGCCGCCACGGAAACCGATCTCGAGACGGGTCTCGAGCTCGAGTCGACGAGCCACGCCGTGCTGCGCGCCAGCGAGGATCGGGCAGAGGGCATCCAGGCCTTCGTCGAGAAGAGATCCCCCGAGTTCAAAGGCCGATGAGACCACCGAGGAGGTACGGGAAGTGAATGTGAAGGACCGAGTTGCCATTGTCACCGGTTCGGGACAAGGCATTGGGGAAGGCATCGCCAAAACGCTCGCCGAGGCGGGGGCGAAGGTCGTGGTCAACGATCTCGTACCCGAGAAGGTCGACCAGGTGGTCGCCGAGTTGGTGGCCGCCGGCCTCGATGCGGTTGGCCACGCCGCCGATGTCGCCACCGCCGCTGGAGCTGAAGGGCTGGTGGCGGCCGCACTGGAGGCCTACGGCCGCGTCGACATCCTGGTGAACAACGTGGGAATGGCCCGCGATGGGTGGCTGGCCAAGATGAGCGAGGAGGACTGGGACCTCGTGCTCCAAGTGAACCTCAAGTCCCAGTTCCTGACCTGCCGGGCGGTTGCGCCCCACATGATGGAGCAGAAGTCGGGCCGGATCGTCAACATCTCATCACGCGCCTGGCTGGGAGGACCGGGTCAGGCGAACTATGCCGCTTCCAAGGGGGCGGTGATCAGCCTTACCCGAACCCTGGCGCTGGAGATGGCCCGCTATGGGATCACCGCCAACTGCATCGCCCCGGCGCTCGTCGACACACCGTTGTTCCGTGGCCTCAAGGAGGAAGTGCAGGAGCGTCTCGTCAAGACGATTCCGGCGCGCCGGATCGGCACACCTGAGGACATTGGCAACGCCGTCGTGTTCTTGGCAGCGGACGAGTCCTCATACGTGACCGGCCAAACGCTGTACGTCTGCGGCGGCCGCAGTCTGGGGGCAGGTTGACGGAGGGAGACACCACCGTGGGCATGACGCTGGCGGAACGTATCCTCGCCAGGGCGGCGGGACGAGACCGAGTGTCTGCCGGGGAATTCGTCGTCGCCAAGATCGACCGCGCCTTGCTCCACGACATCTTCGCCGCCAGGGTGTTCGACCTGCTGGTCGACGTTGGGGTCGACGACGTCTTCGACCCGGATCGGACCATCGTTGTAGTCGACCACCTCGTACCGGCTCCCTCGGCCGGGGCAGCTGCGCTCCACAAGACAATCCGCGAACACGTCTCCCGGCTCGGAATCACGAATTTCTACGACGCCGGCGCCGGAATCTGCCACCAGTTGATGCCGGAGCAAGGCCATGTCAGGCCTGGGGAGTTGATCGTCGGCACGGATTCGCACACCACGACGCACGGAGCCCTCGGTGCCGGCGGGACCGGCATTGGCAGCTCTGACATGGTCTATGCGCTCGCCACCGGCCGGATCTGGATGCGGGTTCCCGAAACGATCCGATTCGAGTTCACCGGCGACCTCGCACCGGGGGTCACATGGAAAGACGTGATCCTGTACATTGCCGGACGTTTTGGTGCCGACGTCGCCCAATACAAGGCGATGGAGTTCGCCGGGCCGGCAGTGGCGAACGCCGACATGTCGAGCCGTCTCACCGTCTCCAACATGGCTGTCGAGCTGGGGGCCAAGTTTGGCCTGTTCGAAGCCGACGAGATCACAGACGCCTATCTGCGCGACCACGGCGGTGAGGGCACCGAGCCTTTCGGGCCCGACCCCGATGCAAGCTACGAGGCTGTCCACAAGATTGACCTGTCCGATCTCACCCCGCAGGTGGCGATGCCAAGCGAAGTCGACCGGGTCGGCCCGGTCGAGGACATCGAGGGCTTGCCCATCCACCAGGCCTTCATCGGTTCTTGTACCAATGGACGTATCGAGGACCTCCGAGCCGCTGCCGAGGTGCTGGAAGGTCAACAAGTCGCTCCGGGTGTTCGCCTCATCGTCTCTCCCGCGTCGCGAGGTGTGCTCCAGGAGGCCATGGACACCGGGGTCCTCAAGACGCTCATCGACGCCGGCGCTTCTGTCCTCGCTCCAGGATGTGGCCCCTGTTTTGGAGGCCACGGCGGGCTTCTCGGGCCGGGGGAGCGGTGCATCGGCACCCACAACAGGAACTTCATCGGCCGGATGGGCAGTGCCGAGGCCGAGATCTACCTGGCGTCGCCGGCCACGGTGGCGGCGTCGGCCCTGGCAGGTTCGATAGCCGACCCCCGCGAGGAGGCCGCAAATGGATGACAACACCATGCAAGGCAAGGTGTGGCGATTCGACCACGACATCAGCACGGACGTCCTGTCGCCGGGTCAGTACGCCGTCGACCCCGTTGAGGTTCGCAAGCTCCACGTCCTGGAGTCCGTTAACCCTGAGTTCGCCGGCAGCGTCAAGCCCGGTGACATGATCGTGGCGGGCCGCAACTTCGGATGCGGCTCCAGCCGTGAGACGGCTCCCGAGAACTTGAAGGCCCTGGGCGTTGCCTGTGTCGTTGCAGAGTCGCTCGCCAGGATCTTCATGCGCAACGCGGTGGCGGTGGGCCTACCGGTGCTGGTGTGCCCCGGCGTGCACGAGGCGTTCGCCGACGGAGACGACATCGAGGTGGACCTCGCCTCGGGCCGGGTAGTCAAGACGGCGGACGGGACAGCTTTGCAGGGCGACTCGCTGCCGGAAGAGATGCGCCGGATCCTCGCTGCCGGCGGGATTCTCGCCGTACTGCGCGAACAAAGCGGGCGTTGAGTCTCAGGCATTCGCTCTCGTTGGGTGGGGGCGGGCTGCAGTGGGGGCTGGGACCGGATCTGAGGGACTGTCGCCCTTCTTGTGCAGATCGCTCCTGCATCCTGAACGATCGACTCTCTCCTCCGCGCTACGGTCGTAGGCATGCGGAACGTGTTTCGAGTGTGGCTTGCCACGTCGTTGTTGCTGTCGATCGCCACCACACCCGAAAGTGCCGCGCTCCCTTCGGGGCCAGCCGTTGTCGCCGCCTGGGAGTCATCCAATCCTGGAGCGGGCGGAGCGATGTCGACAGTCGGTGCGGGACCTACCGGCATTGTTCTGGTCGCCAGCGATCTCTCTGGTGTCTACCGGAGCGTCAACAAGGGCGGAAGCTGGGACCTGATCGGCGCATCCCGTGGCCTCCTCGACACCCACGCGTCCGGCTTGGGGTTCGACCCGATCAACCAAGACATCATGTACGTCGGCACCGACGGTGGCGTATATCGGAGCAGGGATCGCGGCCTGACTTTCAACCAGGTGATCGAAGGCGGCTACGCAACAGATATCGAAGCGGCGCAGGCTGTCCCTCAGCGGGTCTACGCAGCGGTGATGTCGGACTGGAACCAAGCGAACGGCGTCGTCTATCGCAGCGACGATCGCGGCAGGAGCTGGACTCCCACTGCCGACCTCCCAGCAGCCGTCCACATCTTGGAGCTCTTCGTCGACCTCAGCGGAGAACGGGTGTACGCCTTGGCTGGCGACGGACGTTTCGTTGACTCCTCGGAGCGGCTCTATCGCAGCACCGATGGCGGTGACACCTGGGAACGTATCGCCGCTGGCCTCGGCAAGCCGCTCAGCGTCCGCCTCGGCCAGTCGGGAACCCTGTGGATGTCGACTGGTGAGGACTCGACCGCCCGGCTCTACAAGAGCGACGATTGGGGCGACACGTTCGACCTCGCAGCCAACCGGACCGGCATCGTGTGGTTGCCCGAGCCTGGCACAGTTCGCCTCATCCCACTCAACGATCAGTTCCCGTGGAACGACAACAACGGAGTGTGGGAATCGACGGACGGCGGAAATACCTGGGACCGCATAGCCGCTGTGGAGGACTTCGACGGCGGATGGAGCAGCGCGTCGTGGATCTTCGGTGGAGGATTCAACGGCGACGTCAAGACCATCGGAATGGATCTCTCCAATCCATCGCGGGTGTACTGGGCCAACAGCCAATTCGTCTACAAGGCCAGTGGAGACCCGTTGGCGGTGGCCCAGACCTTCACCGATGAGGTCGGAGGAGGCTTTCGATCGAACAATCTCGACAACGTCGTCGTGTACGAAGCATCGATTCCGCACGCCGCCGGCAAAGTGATGTACGTCGGTTATTGGGACCTCGGATGCTGGGTGACACGTGACCACGGCGAAAGCTGGTCGAACTGCAATGACCCCAACGAAAGCGGTGGATGGGATGGAGCGGGTGGCAACACTACGACCATCCTTGCCGACCCAGACCGTCCGCGACGGGTTTGGGCCGCGCATACGGAAGACCGAGCGAACGCGCTGCTGCAACGCTCGAACAACTACGGAGCACCTAACTCCTGGGTGGCCGCGAGCGGGCTCGGCCGGGGTTCGCTGTTCGGCCTCAGCCTCGACCCCAACTCTGCGCTGCATTCGCGAACGCTGTACGTCACGCGCAACGGTGACGTGTTCCAAAGCACTGACGATGGACTGACCTGGACCAAGGTATTCAATTGCAACTCATGTCGTTCGACTGCCGTAGCGGACGATGGGACTGTCTATGCCGCGGGAGCAACTGGCGTCCACAAGTCAACCACGGGTGACAGCGGAACCTTCACCGAGATTACGCCCGACAGTGTCACAACAGGTCCTGTGTGGACGAAGTCAGTGACAGGCGGATTCCAGGGTCCCGTTCGAGTGACCGTTGGTGAGGACAGCGTCTTCGTGACCGCCCATGGCAGCGAAGGCGGCGTGTGGCGCTCTGACGATGGGGGGTCGAGTTGGTCCCAGGTTCTCGACGAGAAGTGGGCGTTGGATACTGCCGTCGACCCGAGCGACCCAAACCACATCCTGGTCGCAGGCTCATCTGCATACGCTTCAGGTAGCTACAAAGCAAGCAGTCCAGGTGTCCTGGAAACTTGGGATGGCGGAACGACTTGGCAGGAGTCGAACGTCGGCCTCGGCTGGCCCTTCGCGGCGCGTGTGGCGTTTACTCGCGACGGGACGCGCCACATCGTCCTGTCCCCTGGAGGTGGCTTCTACTGGCGTCCAAGCGTCGCCACCGGGAAATCATGCAACGGACAGTCGGCCACGATCGTCGGTACCGACCGTGTGGATGTTCTCGTAGCCACCCTCGGCGATGACGTCGTCGCTGCGTTGCGCGGCCACGACGTTGTATTGGGACGCAAGGGCGACGATCTCATCTGCGGCAACAAAGGCAGAGACGGCCTTCGTGGTGGCTCGGACGGCGACGTAACGAACGGTGGCCGTGGAAACGACATCTGCCGCGCCGAATCCACCAGCAACTGCGAGGACTGAAGACCCGACCGGAGCCGCGAGGACCGCTGAACGAGGAGGTGGTCTACAGAACCGCGGAGGTGACGCCAGCCGCGGCATGAGGGACCTCCGGCCAATCAGACGAATAGCGATAGGACGAGAGGAACCAGGAGTCCGAGGCTCCCGGAGACAATCACCACAGAACGCAACACACGCCTAGTTGCTCTGAATTCCCAAACCACAGAAGTCGCTGCAACGCCAAACGTGGTGTCGGCCTCGAGATAATGAGCGACGCCACCTGCGGTCATGGTCCGCGCAACCCAATGAATCGTCGCAGTCGGCGGGGACGCGATGGGCTCGAGGCCGGAGTCATCTGCCACAGGCTGGGAACCGACGGACTATCAGTGCGATTCCTCGGGATTTCCAGCCGCCGAGGGGTTAAGTGAGGCCCCACAGGGACTCACGGTGGCCTCGGGCCGATAGCCAAACGTCTCGGGACAGGCAGAGGCGATGAGATCCGGAGAGACGCCGCAGTGAACTGATCAGCCGGCTCCGAGCTCCTCGAGGGCCTGGCGGACGAACACGGGGACCATACGTTTTCGGTAACGGGAGCTGAGATCCGTGTTCTGTAACGGCCGGGCGAGTCTGCGCGCCGCCTCGGCGGCCTCGGCGATTGGGCCGGGACCGAAGCGCTGTCCCACCAGCACCTCCTCGGCGTCAGGGACTCGCAAAGGAGAAGTTGCGACCGCGCCGAGGACGATCCGGGCTGAAGTGCAGATCCCCGTCTTGTCGAGACTGATCGCGGCGGCGACTCCGAGGATGGGAAAGTCGACGCTCCCGCGACGCCGCAACTTGCGATAGGTCGCCCGCACGGCGGCGTCGAAAGGGATGGCGATCTCGGTGAGGATCTCATCCGGAGCCTTTGTGAGGTGATCCATGCCGTCCGCTCGGTACAGCTCCTCGACGGGGATAGACCGCTCTCCATTTGGCCCGACGAGCCGCACCTCGGCGGCCAGTGCGATCATCATTGGCGCCAAATCGGTACTGCTGACGGCCCAGCAGTTCCTCTTGGCGGGCGCCACCCAGCACGTCTCTCCCCCCGCCTTGAGGCACGGCTCGGCAGCCTGGCGCCAGGTGTCGGGGATATTGAGCCAATAGCA
>JAAELU010000560.1 GCA_024226255.1 bacterium
TGGGTGCTCACCCAATACGCCACTGCCCGGGCCGGCGTGATCATGGTCAACATCAACCCGGCATACCGGACCCATGAGGTGCAGTACGCGCTGGATCAATCGGGCTGCAAAGGACTCATTGCTGCGCCTTCGTTCAAGACGAGCGACTATCGGGCAATGGTCGACGAGGTCCGTTCTGAGCTCCCGGGCCTCGAACAGGTGGTCTACATCGGAACCAACGACTGGGACCAACTCTTGGCCGGCGCCGAGTCGGTGAGCCATCAGCAGCTTGCCGAGGTCGAGGCGGGGCTGCATTTCGCTGATGCAATCAACATCCAGTACACCTCGGGCACCACCGGGTACCCGAAGGGTGCCACCCTTACTCACTCCAACATTCTCAACAACGGGTTCTTCGTCGGCGAGGCCTGTGCATACACGGAGGAGGATCGGGTCTGCATCCCGGTCCCGTTCTATCACTGCTTTGGGATGGTGCTCGGCAACCTGGCCTGCACAACGCACGGCGCGGCAATCGTGGTGCCATCGGAGGCATTTGAGCCGGTCGCCACCTTGGCAACCGTTGCCGAGGAACGATGCACCAGTCTGTATGGCGTGCCGACGATGTTCATCGCCGAGCTGGCCGACCCGACCTTCGCTGACTTCGATCTGACGTCATTGCGCACCGGCATCATGGCGGGCTCGCCGTGTCCCATCGAGGTCATGAAGCAGTGCATCGAGCAGATGAACATGGACCAGGTGACGATCGCCTACGGGATGACGGAGACCTCGCCGGTCAGCACACAAACGGGCGTTGACGACGACATCGACAAGCGGGTTGCCACGGTCGGGCAGGTGCACCCCCATGTCGAGATCAAGATCGTCGACCCCGAGACCGGGGAGACGCTGCCGAGGGGTGTGCCCGGCGAGTTCTGCACCCGCGGCTACTCGGTGATGCAGGGTTACTGGAATGATCCGGAGCGGACCGCCGAGGCGATCGACTCGGACGGCTGGATGCACACCGGCGATCTCGCCGAGATGGACGCTGATGGCTACGTCAACATTGTCGGCCGTATCAAGGACATGATCATTCGCGGTGGCGAGAACGTGTATCCCCGTGAGATCGAGGAATTCCTGTACGGTCATCCGAAGATCCTCGATGTCCAGGTCATTGGGGTGCCCGACGCCAAATTTGGTGAAGAGATCGCGGCCTGGGTGCGGACGGAGGCCGGGGCTCCGCTGTCAGTTGATGAGGTGCGCGAGTTCTGTCAGGGCAAGATCGCCCACTACAAGATTCCCCGCTACGTCATCGCCACCGAGGAATTCCCGATGACTGTGACCGGGAAGGTCCAGAAGTTCAAACTGAAGGATCTAGCGATTGATCAGCTCGAGTTGGCGGGCGAGGTCCAGGAGACAGCCTGACTCGGCCCTCAATTGAAGCGGGCGAGAAAGCCGTCCACGATCGTGGCGATAAACGAGTCTGTCAATGGCTCGCGGGTAATGAGTCTGCGGTAGAAGACCGGTCCGTTGATGGCTGCGATTGCGGCGGGCACGTCCAGATCCTTCGGAAGCTCGCCCCGTGCAATGGCAGCTTCGAGTACGGCGACGATTGGCTGCGAGCGATGTTCTGCCATCCGGCAATGCATGTCGGCGAACTCCTCGTCGTGCTCTGCTCGCTCGATGAGCGTGACGAAGAACTGGGGGAGAGGGCCCGAAGTGAGCCGTGCCACCATTTTGCCGAGGTACATCGTCAGATCGGCGCTGAGGTCACCGCACGACTCGATACCCCAGTCCGGTTTGTGCTCTTCAATAGCATCGGCGATGAGGTCGCGTCGTTCGGGCCAGTGTCGATAAATCGTCGTTCGGGCAATCCCAGTGCGCTCTGCGATCCGTAGAGGAGTGACGGCCTCGTGGCCCTCGCTCTTCAGGAGATCAATGGCAGCTGCCAGCACCACTTTGCGGGTGTGAGCGATCCGAGGATCTTCGGAAGCGGGATTCTTGATGGATTCTTCGAGAGTCATTGGGCTCAATCAAGGAGGTTGCGCTCTAATGCTACATGTTGTAGCGTAGTGCAGCAAGTTGTTTCAAAGGGGGGCGGCGACTCACTGGTTGCCGCAACAACAGGCCCCCCATCATCGAATCCCCCGGAGTTATCTGTGTCTGCACCAATCATTTCTGCCACAGGGATCACTAAGTCGTTTGGTGACGTTCACGCGCTCACGGGGGTGGATCTCGAGGTCCAGGCCGGCACCGTATACGGGTTGCTCGGACCGAACGGCGCGGGCAAGACAACGATGGTGCGCGTCCTGACAACGTTGCTGAAGCCCGATGCCGGGAAGGCGACGGTTGCGGGCTATGACGTGGTCACCCAGGCAGCTCAGCTCCGCACCACGATCGGTCTTGCCGGCCAATACGCCGCCGTCGACGAGATCCTCACCGGCCGCGAGAACCTCGAGATGGTGGGGCGCCTCTATCACCTGTCACCCGGTGAGTCCCGGGACCGCGCTGAGGAGATTCTCGAGCGCTTCGACCTCACCCATGCGGCGGGCCGTACCGTCAAGACGTACTCGGGCGGCATGCGGCGGCGTCTGGACCTAGCCGCCAGCCTTGTCGGCCGACCGCAGGTGTTGTTCCTCGATGAGCCGACCACAGGCCTCGATCCGCGGAGTCGGCTGGGTCTCTGGGAATTCATCGAACGCCTCGTCGAAGGCGGGACGACCCTGCTCTTGACCACGCAGTATCTCGAAGAGGCGGACCGTCTTGCCGACAGGATCGCTGTCATCGACAAGGGGGCCGTCATTGCCGAGGGCACCTCCGATGAACTGAAGGGGACAATTGGTGGCGACGTGCTCGAGCTCGAGATCGCCGACCCCGCCAACCTGCAACTCGCGATTGGCGCGGTCGAGGGGATGTGTTGCGGTGAAGCAACCGTGGATGAGCTGAGGAACATCGTGCGAGTACCTGTGGAGACGGCGGTAGGAACGATCACCGACGCTGTGCGGCGCCTCGACACGGCCGGGGTGAAGCTGGTCGACATCGCCATCCACCGCCCGACGCTCGACGACGTGTTCTTGTCGCTCACTGGTGAGAGCGTCGAGGACGCTCTACCGGCCGATGATGAGCTCGTCACCGCAAACAGCAGGAAGAGGAGCCGCCGATGACCACTACTGCCCAACGTGCCCGGGTCTCAGTCGTTGATCGTTTGAGGTGGGAGATTCGTGACGCTCTGGTCATCACCAAGCGCAACTTGCTCAAGTACATACGGGTGCCGACGCTCCTCGTCTTCTCGACGGTGCAGCCTGTCATGTTCGTCCTGCTGTTCGCCTTCGTATTCGGCGGCGCGATTCCGCTGCAGGGCGGCCTCGACTACGTCGACTTTCTCATGCCGGGCATCTTCATCCAGACGTCGCTGTTCGGGTCGACCAACACCGGAGTCGGCCTGGCCGAGGACATGAACAAGGGTCTGGTCGACCGTTTTCGGTCGCTGCCGATGAGTCGATCTGCGGTGCTCGCCGGTCGAACCGTTTCGGACTCCGCCCGCAATCTGTTCGTGGTGACTTTGATGACGATCGTCGGCTACATCATCGGATTCAACTTCCAGAACGGGCTGCTCAACGCGGCTTTTGCGATCGGTCTGGTCCTTGCCTTCGGATACGCCTTCACCTGGATTTCGGCCACCATCGGCCTCGCTATCAAAGACGTCGAGTCGGTGCAGGCTGCGAGCTTCATCTGGATCTTCCCGCTGACATTCGCCAGCTCGGCCTTTGTTCCGGTGGAATCGATGACCTCCTGGCTGCAGGTCTTTTCCCGGAACAATCCGATCACACATGCGGTCAACGGTGCCCGCTATCTGGTGCTCGGTGAGCCCTGGGGTGCCATGAGCGACGTCTGGATCACCCTCGTGTGGACCGTCGCGCTGCTTGCGATATTCATCCCGCTCGCCGTCAGCAACTACCGCAAGGCAGTTTGAGTGAGGATTGAGGAGTAGGGAGGAGGAGTGAGGCCAGGCCGCCTCATTCCTCTCGCCTCACTCCTGTTTCTTCGCTTGTGGCCGGAAAGTCGGACTTTGGGCTATCCGTTCAGGTTGTTTCGGGCCCTACGTAGGGTGGCGGCATGCCCGCTCGTATTCGCCTGATGATCCTGCTCGTCGCCTTCGGCCTGGTTGCTGCTGCGTGTTCTTCAGCGAAGGTGGCGGAGGAAACGACGTCCACAACGAGCGAAATGCCCGCCGCGGCGGCGACACCATCGAACGGCCCGCGGGCCACCACCACAACGACGGTGACGCTGCCTCCCAACGACGGGAAGCTGCGCAATCAGCTCGGCTACGTGTTTCCGGACGCGCCGGTACTGACGAATACCGGCGAGCTGGCGGAGCAGGTGGAGGCAGATCTGGAAGTGCTGTGGGCGAGTCTGTCAACGACATCGATTGATGTCGACGCCATCAACCGGGTGGCGGAGAGCGAAGATCCTCGTCTCGCCTGGCTCATGGTCGATCTGTTGAGATTCATTCGCAGCGGGCCGATCCTGGCGGCCCTGATAGCGGCGTCGAGCAGTCTGACCGGCGTCGATTTCAACGATGATCCGGTAGCGTCGCGCAGCCCGTGGCAGTCGATCACTGATCACCTGATCTCGTGGAACCTTCCCGCCCCGCCCGGCTACCGCGAGTACAAAGGGCGTCTCTTCACCATCATCGAACCGGCATGGGACCCCTTTTTCCAAGACGCCGATGCGACGATCGACTGGCGGCTGACGTCGTGGGGTGGAGTCCGCATCGACAACAGAGTCCTCGGTGATCAGCTGCCGTGCCCCTCGGGGTGCATCCCGGCGCTGGACGATCCGTCGGTTACCGACGCCGCCGGCGGCTCGTGGTATCCGGATGAGCGCATTGTCTTTGGCGTCGTCGTCGACGGCGAGGCACGTGCCTATCCCAAGCACCAGATGGAAGTCCACGAGATGGTCAACGACACTTTGGGCGGGCGACGCATCGGTGTTCCGTATTGCACTCTGTGTGGCTCGGCCCAGGCCTACTTCACCGATTCAGTGCCGGCCGGTACTGAGGTTCCGGTACTGCGCACATCGGGCCTGCTCACTCGGTCCAACAAGGTGATGTACGACCTCAACACCTTCAGCATCCTCGACACGTTCACGGGTGTCGCAACGACCGGCCCACTGCGTGAGGCCGGAATTGTTCTCGAGCAGACAACGGTCATCGCTTCAACGTGGGGCGACTGGAAGGCCGCCCATCCCGACACCACCATCCTCGCTGAGGACGGTGGCATCGGTCGCTCGTACCGTCTCGATCCGCTCGGTGACCGCGATGCCAATGGTCCGATCTTCCCCGTCGGTGACGTCGATCCCCGGCTCCCGATCCAGGCCGAGGTGATCGGCGTGATCGCAGCCGATGGGACCTCGATCGCCTTCCCCGTCGACGACCTGCGCGCCGCGATGGTGTTCCTCGATGAGGTTGAGCTCGATGGTGTGGTCATTAGGCCCGACGGCGGCGGGTTCGTTGCCAGCGAAGCGGGGGAGGCCGTTGCGGCCCATCAAGCATTCTGGTTCGCGTGGGCGCAGTTTCACCCTGGCACCCTGCTGTGGGCTCCCACCTCTCTGGGCAGCTAGAGCAAGACAGGACGAGAAGTGAGGTCTGATTTCTGGCTTCTGATTTCTGACTTTTGCGTCGCGTAGGTGCACTCTGCGTCGGTCTCAGGTAGAAACACGTGATGGGAACCCGGGCTCCAGCCGATTTTGCAGCGTTTGTTGAGAACGTCGGGTCGCGCTTGCGCCAAGCCCTGATCGCCGCGTACGGCCCTGAGGTTGGCGCCGAGGCGACGGCCGAGGCTCTTGCCTATGCCTGGGAACACTGGGAACGGATCAAGACCATGGACAATCCGGGTGGCTACCTCTTTCGAGTCGGCCAGAGCAAGTCACGGTGGTATCGCCGCCGGCCTCTGCGCCTGCCAGATGTACCGGAGGCGGCGACCCCTTGGGTCGAGCCCAAGCTCCCCAAGGTGCTCCGGTCACTTCCTCGCCAGCAACGTCTTTCGGTTGTCCTGTGCCATGGCTACGGATGGACTCGAGCTGAGGTGGCCGAGCTGCTCAATATCAACGCTTCGACTGTGCAACGCCACGTGGACCGAGCTGTTGCCAAGCTGCGCAGCGGCCTAGGAGCTGGGGAGGGCGGATCCGATGCGTGACATACCCGATCAGCTCGCCGCATATAGCGAACTGCTCGATCAGGCCGCTCCCAGTCTCGAGGAGCTCACCAGAACTCCCCCACGTACGCCGAACCCGCGGATGCGCCTGTCGGCGGCTTGGGCGGTCGCCGCCACGGCGGTTGTGGTTCTTGTTGTCGTCGGCGGATTGGCCGCGCTGAGCCGCCGGTCGACGACGACTGTGCCGCCCAGCGACACGTCCTCGACGGCTACGACGACGACCTTGGCCCCAGTCACAATCGACCTCGTGAATCCCCAGGCTGTGAGCCCGGCCATGTTCCCAGAAGGGGGGCACGCCTTCGCCGGCCCGGGGGCGGTGACAGTCGTTGATGGGATGTATCACATGCTCTCGGCTGCCTACGGGGATGGTGTCGCCAAAGTTGCATATGCGGTGTCGGACGATGGCGTGGTGTGGTCGCAGGGATTCAACCAGCCGGTCCTTGATCTGGGCGAAGCGCCGTGGGCGCCGCTCGAAATCGATCACGCAAGTCCTCGCAGCGTGATCATTGATTCGGCCGGTGTGTGGCAGCTGTACTTCCAGATGTCGTGGTACGACCGGGAGGCTGACAAGTCCCGAACGAATATCGGGCGAGCTGTCGCTGGCGCTCCCGGTGGGCCATGGACGTTTGACGTCGAGCCAATCTTGCGACCCGATCCGGACAAGCCATGGATGGGCAACCAGGTTTCCTCGCCCTCAGTTGTAGCTACCGACGATGGCCTGGTCATGGTCTTCGTCGGCGGTGGCAAGGATGGCGGTGTTGTCGGCCTGGCGCAGTCCAGCGACGGGTCGATCTGGGATGTGCGGCCCGGTCCCGTTCTGGCTGCCTCGGCCGGGTGGGAGCGTGACAGTATCTCTCGCGTCGATCTGGTGACTGCACCTGGGGGATTCGCCGTGTTCTATACCGGCGACACCTCGAGTCGCCGCGGTTTGGCG
This sequence comes from bacterium, assembly GCA_024226255.1. Taxonomy (GTDB): domain Bacteria; phylum Actinomycetota; class Acidimicrobiia; order Spongiisociales; family UBA5794; genus JAHEJX01. Next base: position 7,120 of record JAAELU010000560.1, read on the forward strand.
GTTTCGACGGACGGTCTCGAGTGGGTGCCCCACCCTGGGAACCCATTGATGACAACGGTTGACGTGCCGCGTGCGTCTGTTTTCGACTCTGAGTTTGTGGTAACGGGATCGTCTGTCCTGGCCTTCATCGAAAACGGTGGAGTTCGCAGCGACAGAGAAGTAGTCGTGCTCCGTATCAACGTCGACCTAGAGCGGGCGATTGACGCTCTCGTCGGCGGGTAGCGATGGCGACTCCGACCTACAGCAGCCGGAACTCGATGCGGCGGTTTTCTGCGCGGCCTTCGGCGGTGTCGTTGGAGGCGATTGGGTTGGACTCGCCGAAGCCGGCTGTCTCCATACGATCGGCATCGATGCCTTGGCTGACCAGGTAGTCCCGTACCGACGCGGCACGTGATTCGCTCAATGCCTGGTTCGAGGTCTCGGCGCCCTGGGCGTCTGTGTGGCCTTCGATGGCGACGCGGACATCAGCGTTGGCAGTGAGAAAGTCGACGGCACCCTGGAGGACGGCAATGCCATCGGCCGTGATCACTGCACTGCCCGACTCAAACGTGATCGGTTCCAAGGCCAGCGCCTCGTTGAGTGTTGGCAGCGAGTAGTCCGGCGGTATGAGGACGCCCTCGACGATGTGAACAACACCGTTACCACCGGTCAGATCAGCCTCCGTGATCGCACTGCCACCGACCGTGATGACACCGTCTGCGATCACCACGGGCAGCTCGGCTCCGCTCGCCGTCGTGAGCACCTGGCCATCTGTGAGGTCGGCCGCCAGCACCGTGCCCGGTACAACGTGGTAACCCAGCAGCTCGAATAGTTTCGGCTGTGTGGCCAGGAGCACTTCGACGGAACCGGAGGGGAGCGAGCCAAAGGCGTCATCGGTCGGCGCGAATACAGTGAATCCTTCGGCTGCCGAGCCGAATAGGTCGCCTTCAACTGCGCCGAGGGCGGTCGTGAGTGTGGTCAGATCGGACCGGTCACCGATCAGCTGATTGACTGGTGGCGCCTCGGGGGCGGTGGGTTCGGTTGGGAGCTCACCCAATCCCAGGACACCATCGATCACGTGCACGATGCCGTTGGTGGCTTGCAGGTCGGATTCCACGAGGGCAGCCTCATCGATGAAGGTTGTTCCATCGGTCTGCGAGACCAGCACCGGCTGTTCAGTGATGGTGACGGTGCCTCCGGCGGCTACCAAGTCGGCGGCGGACTGCACACTGAATGCGGCATGGCGCTGCAGGACCTGATTGGCGATTCCCGGATCAGAGGTCATCGCCTCACGGATGTCGTCCGGCAAGGCTGCAAAAGCAGCGTCGTTGGGAGCGAAGAAGGTGAACGGGCCATTGGTGGCCAGCACCTCTTCGATCCCGGCGACAGCAATCAGGGAACGGAAGAAGGAGAGATCGGCCTGCTCACCCATTAGGTCGACCAAGTTCGATGTACCGGGTGGGACCAATGCCACAGTCGTGGTTGGGGCGATTGTCGTCGAGGAGGGAACAGCCACTGCGTCCTGGTCCGACGGGTCGTTACACCAGCTGATGGCGATGGTGAACACGGCGACGACAACGGCTCCCCACCACAGAGGTACCCCCCAGCCGGCTTCGGCATCATCGGGTTGCTCAGCGTCGCTGCTGAGCCAGTTTCTCAAACGATCGAGCATCTGATTGGGCCAACTTCTCGGGTCCGGTTCGCCCGCAAGATAGCGCGTATACAGGAGGGCCCAGCGGCCCTCCTGTATACCCCCCTTGGATTTGACGCCCTCCCCCCGAAGGAAGCAGGTGGACGTCTCGCTTACGAGAGTCGCCCGGGCTTCTGCTGATACATCTTTTTCGATCAGCGCCGGCTGCTACCAGCCGGGCCAGAAGACGACGAAAGGGCTCGCCCCGCGGATTCGCTTCCAGGTGGCCCGAGGTGTCTCGCCTCGCTGCATCTCCCTGATGATCTCGGCAGCGACAAATGGTGCCGCAAAGGACGTGCCCGACCAGGCGGCCAGCCCGTCGCTGAACGGAGCGCTAGGCGTTTTGTTGCCGGCCGCATCCACATATCCGAACTTCATCTCGTCGGGGTACTCACTAACCACTCGTTCGCCGGGCGCCCACGCGGTCACCCACGATCCGTGGTTGCTGAACCCGGCTGCCGCCGAGTGGATCCCGACCTCCTTGCGAGGTTGGCTGAGCGCACCGACGCTCACGACCAAGTCGGCGAATTCGGCCTCTCCGGCGAAGCCGGCCGGGAAGAACGGGTACGGTTTTGAGTCGTTGCCGGCGGCGGCCACGATCAGTGCGCCGGGGTGTTCGTCCCGCCACCTGCGCATTGCAGCCCTGAGAGCCACGAGTTGCACCCTGTGGCAGCCCCCATCGTCTTTTTCGTAACTACCCAGCGAAAGATTGATGACAATGACCTTGCTGTTAGCGAGAGCAGCATCAACCTGCTCGATAACGGTCTTCTCCGTCAGTCCATGCGGACCAAAGGCATTGTGGGCGATGACCTTCGTGCCCGGAGCGTTGTGCTCGAGGACGCCCGCTATGAATCCGCCGTGGCCGGTTCCATAGAAGTCGACCATTCCATCAATTGGGTTGACGTCGACGGCCTCCTCATCGCTTGGGCTATTGAGGACTGCATTCAGTTGCGGAGGTGGCTTCTGCCAGAGCCCCGTATCAACCACCGCGACCGGGATATCTGTCTCAATGCTGGGACCTGCAGACATCCTGGATCCTTGCGAGGCCGGCACCGGATCATCGCCAGGCCCGATCCTCGGTTGGGGGGCGGGTGTCAGGACGTGGTGGGGACCTACAACAACCTCTGGGCTATCTGGATCCAGCCGCTGTGCCGCCTCCTTGATTGCGGCAGCCAACTGCAGCGAATCGCCTCGGACTGGGAACACGACGACGTTGTTGTCACCCTCAACCAAAGGGCTGGGGTTGCCGCAATCGCCCTGCCACTCCTCTAGAAGACGGTGCACCACGTGGGCGAACTCAGCTGTTGTCACCAATTCCCTGGGGAGATAGAAGATGGGAGGGCGCCCGGGTAGCTCGGTCCCAGGCTTGAAAGCATATTCGGCACGCCCTCCGAGCTTCTTCAGGTCTCGGAGCCGAGACGCGATCATTCCGGCTTCATCAGGGTATGTCTCCTGCTTCATGAATCCCCTCCTGGAATAGGGCCGGTACCCGACCTACGAATCGGGTCGGTGACACCTTTCTGGCGCGTTCGATCCCAAACATACTGTGAGTGGCAGCCACTGTGCGCAGTTGGCCGTGCTCATCTGGGAGAATCCCCAACGAGTCGCACGATCTGGAGTCACCGTGGAACAAGAATTCGAAGAGCTTCTTGCTCTCGCCAATTCCGATCCCGCTGCTGCCATTTCTCGGGCCAAAACCGCGTTGGACAGCGGTCTTGAGGCCGCCGACGAGGCCCGGGCCAAACGTGTCATGGGCCTCGCCAATGCCAACCTGGGTGACCTCAAGGCCGCCGATGGTGATCTGGAGGCCGCGCTCGTACTCGCCGAACAAGCGGGCGACCCGACAGTGGTAGGCGAGGTACAGATGACTAGGGCGGGAGTCCTGGCGTGGGGTGGGGATCAGCAGGCGTCATTGGATGCAATCGATGCCGCCTTCAATCTGCTGGCCGGTTCAAAAAGAGCCATGGCGCAGGCGCAGCGGGGTGGAATCCACTACCGACTAGGCAGTTTTGCGCTCGCTCGTACTGACCTGGACGCGTCGATAGCCGCCCTCGAGTCGGCCGGAGAGTTGATGTGGTGGGGACATGCCATCACCAACCGAGGCCTACTCAACGCATACGAGGGGGACGTGACGGCTGCACGATCTGATCTGACCGCAGCCAAGGCGGGTTACGCCGAGCTAGGCCACCGGACGTCGATAGCCTTTGCTGATCAGAATCTGGGATGGCTCGCGCTCCGCTCGGGGGACTTTCCCGCGGCACTGAATTTCCTCGACGAGGCTGAGGAGGCCTTCGCCGAGCTTGGTACATCGCTCGGTCAGCTGTGGTGCGACCGAGCGGAAGCGTTGCTAGCGGCACATCTTGCAGCCGACGCCAAAGATGTTGCTCTCCGGGCTGCTAGCCATCTGAGCGACAACGGTCTCCACGCCAGCTCGGCAGATGCCCTCATCCAGGCTGCTCAAGCAGCGTTGCTTACCAACGATGCCAAGACCGCTACGGAAACGGCACGGGCCGCCCGCGATCTCATGCAGGAACAAGGTCGTCGCGGATGGGTGGCGTTTGCCGATTACCTGGTGATGCGGGCCCGAGCGATCGACGATGACCTTCGGGCCGACGACCTCGATGCGATCACGCGAGCCGTGGGAGCCCTCAACGAGGCCGGCCTTCGCATGGAGGCGGTTCACGCGCAGCTATTGGCGGCCACCATCGCCACCGAGGCGGGCGATTACGAGGCATGTCGCAACTATCTGTTGGCCGCCTCGGAAGCGCGAACCGCCGGCCCTGTGGAACTACGTGCTCAAGGGTGGGTGGCTGTTGCCCGACTTCGCCTCCTTGCCGACGACCGCAAGGGAGCCGCGGCCGCAGCCCGGGCCGGACTCCGGGTTCTGGATGACTATCAGGCGGCACTCGGCGGCACGATGGCGCGCCTCCACGTGACCGGTCACGGCGCCGAGCTCGCCAGCATCGGCCTGCGGCTCGCTGAGGAGTCGGGTTCGCCTCGTCGCCTCTTCTCCTGGATGGAGCTGACCAGAGCGGGCGCCCTACGGAGCCAGCCGGCAACGCAGGGCAGGGATGCTGCTCTCAATTCCCATCTCGTGATGTTCCGTGAAGCAGACGAGGATCTGCGACGGGCCACTCTGAACGGCGGGGCGACACGCGGGATGATGACCCGCAGACAGCAGCTTCAGGAACGAGTTCGGGACGTGGCCTTGCGGGCGGCGGGTACGGCGGCCGGTCGGGTCGGTGTGCCCCGAGCGGCCGATGTTCTATTGCTGCTCGATGATGCGGCGCTTGTCGAGTTCGGTGAATCCGCAGACGGCTCGCTTCTTGCCGTTGTTCTTGCAGACGGACGGGCTCGCAAGTTCAACCTTGGACCCCTCGGACCCATCCGTCATGAAGTTGATTCGCTCTCGATAGCGCTCCGCCGGCTGGCGACCCGGGTCGGGTCGGAGGCATCGCGGACGGCGGCTGCGGCTGTTGTCGCCGAAGCTTCGGCTGCACTCGACCGGCTCGTCGTCAGACCCCTGCAGCTTCGCTCCAAGCGAATCATTGTGGTTCCGGTGGGCCCGCTGTACTCGGTGCCTTGGTCACTACTGCCGTCTTTGGCAAACGCCCACCTGGTGGTCTCACCTTCGGCGGCTCTGTGGGTCGCCAGGGCGGCCGATGCTAAGGCCAGCCGGCTCGATGAGGCCAGCGTGATCGCCGGACCCCGCCTCGAGCACTCCGTTGCCGAGGTCGACCAGGTTGCCAATATCTACGCGCGAGCCATTGAGCTGGTTGAACCGACGGCAGGCCAGGCAGCGCGGGCAATCGACGGGGCCATGATCGCCCACATGGCCTGTCATGGGAACTTCCGGTCGGACAACGCATTGTTCTCGTCGCTTGAAATGGACGATGGCCCTCTCACGGTCTACGACCTCGAGGCTCTGGGGACTCCTCCTCGCGTGATGGTGCTTTCGGCCTGTGACGGCGGGGCGAACACGTCGACAGGTGGCCACGAGGTCATGGGCTTGGCAACCGCGCTGCTCGGCCTGGGCACGCATGCGGTGGTGGCCAACGTTGGTCTAGTGCCGGATCAGCTGGCAACCATCGATCTCATGGTTCGGGTGCACACTGCCCTCTCGGCCGGCGAACCCGTGGCGGCGGCGCTGGCGTATTCGTTTCCGAAACTCGACTACGAGAATCCCGACTCGGTGGCGGCCCGTGCCTTTGTGACATTCGGTGCATGAGTCCTGAGTATCAGGTACCGGGCAGCAAGTATCACGTAGCGCTGCCCCGTCCTGTGCCTGATACTCAGTACTTGATACCAGGTGCAGACGGAGTCGCGCCGAAACGCCCCAATGCTCCCTATTCACGCGTCCCTACAACTCTCTGTATCAGGGCCGCACCGAGACGCTCTTGTTGGGCGTAGTGAAAGGTACGCAATGACAACTGCGGCAGTGCGCGGCTCGGTCGTCAGCAGACCGTTATCGTTGGCCTCCATGACGGAAGTCTCGACATCGGAGCTGCTTGCAGCCGCGAGCGGGGGAGACCAGGATGCCTGGAACACCCTTGTGGACCGCTACGCACGGTTGGTCTGGTCGGTCATCCGCGGTTTCCGCCTCGATGAGGCAACCGCCGGGGATGTCAGCCAGACCGTTTGGCTGCGGTTGGTAGAGCATCTGGAGCGCATTCGTGATCCGGACAAGCTCGCCTCGTGGCTCGCAACAACAGCCCGCAACGAAGCGATTCGCACCAAGCGGATCTATGAGCGTGCGGTTCCGACGGCGGTCGAATTTCAGATCGCCGACTCGGCCCCAGCGCTCGATGCCGGATTGCTGGCCACGGAGCGAGATGAAGCAGTGGCCGAGGCTATGGCCTCGCTCTCGGATGACTGCCAGCAGTTGCTGCGGGCCGTCACCGCCGATCCGCCACTGGACTACGAGACAATTGCCGAGATGCTGGATAGACCGATAGGGAGTATCGGGCCGACCAGGGCCAGGTGCCTGGAGAAGTTACGTCGTACGCTCGAATCAAACGAGCGAGAACTCGGCGACGCTGACCGGGGAAAAGAGAGCAAGAAATGAATCCGACCAAATACGACCCAGACGACCGGTTGCTCGAAGAACTGGCCGCGGCGCTCGAGAAGACTGATCCGGTTCCGGAGCGGTTCATCGAGGCAGCCAAAGGCTGCTTCACGTGGCGGACCATCGAGGCGGACCTTGCCGAGATCGTGTTCGATTCCGCCGAAGGCGAGCTGGTTGGTGTGCGGGGCGCGGATGCCACCCGACAGGTGACATTCCAGGCTCCCGGTGTTGAGATCGAGGTGGCGATCATCTCCGACGGAACCAGGCGGCTGGTGGGCCAACTGGTGCCGGCCCATGAGGGATCCGTCGAGTTGCGGTTCGAAGACTCCTCAATCCAGACCCAGTCAGACTCGCTGGGCAGGTTCGCCTTCGAGGACGTGCCGCTGGGGCCAA
>JAAELU010000561.1 GCA_024226255.1 bacterium
AACAACCGGTCAAGCGCCGCCCAGCCCGCGAACAGCAGGATCAGGACCAGCAACCAGATCGGGATCGCGACCGTTTCGAGCATGACTAGACGGCTGACCGATCAGGCTTTGGCGGCCTTGTTTGCCTCGTACTTCTCCCGCTCCTCGGCGACCAGTTCCTTTTTCGACAATTTGCCGACATTGGTTTTGGGTAATTCGGCGCGGAACTCGACCTCGCGCGGCAATTCGTGCTTGCCGAGCTTGTCCTTGAGGAAGGCGATCATTTCCTCCTCGGTCAGCGTGCCCTCGCCATCCTTGAGCTTGATAAAGGCCTTGGCGCTCTCGCCCCGGTAATCGTCGGGAATGCCAATCACCGTCACTTCCTCGACCGCCGGATGCAGATAAATCGCGTCCTCGACGTGGCGCGGATAGACGTTGTAGCCGCCGGACAGGATCAGATCCTTAATACGGTCGATGATGAAGGTGTAGCCGTCCTCGTCCAGGTAGCCGACATCGCCGGTGTGCAACCGGCCGTCGCGCAGCGTCTCGGCGGTGGCCTCGGGCCGGTTGAAATAGCCCTTCATCACCTGAGGGCCTTCGATACAGATCTCGCCGGATTCGCCCTGGGGCAGGATCTTGGTTGGATCTTCGGGGTCGGTGATAACGATGCGCGTGCCCGGCACGGGCAGCCCGATCGAACCGGCTTTGTTTTCGCCGTCGATCGGGTTGGCGGTCGCAACGGGAGAACTTTCGGTCAGCCCATAGCCCTCGAACAGTACGCAATTGGCAAGTTTCTCGAACCGCTCCTTGACATCGACCGGCAGCGGCGCGCCACCCGAAAGGCACGCCTTGATCGAGCTCAAATCATAATCACCGATCTTCGGATGTCCGGCGAGCGCCGAATACATGGTCGGCACGCCCGGCATGATCGTCGGCTTCTTCTTGTTGATGTCGTTCATCACATCGTCGAGCTCGAAGCGCGGGTGGGCGATGATCTCGGCACCGGCCATCAGCGACATGTTCATCACGATGGTCATGGCGAAGACGTGGAAGAAGGGCAGCACGCCCATCATGCGCTCGACGCCATCCTCGCAAGTCGTGAACCAGACGCGAATTTGCTGGGCGTTGATCGCCAGGTTGGCGTGGGTCAGCATCGCGCCCTTGGACACCCCGGTCGTGCCGCCGGTATATTGCAATACCGCAATGTCTTCGTGGGGATCGATCTCGACCGGCGCATACGCGCCATCATTGGCCAGCAGCGTCTTGAACGACATGTGGGCATCGTCGTTCGGCACCTTCGAGATATCCTTGCCTTTGAACAGGGGGAAGAGGAGGTTCTTGGGGAAGGGCAGAACCTCCTGCATGGTGCCGACGATCAGCTTCTTGAGCCGGCTTTCGGCCAGCATGGTGCGCATCTTGGGATAAAGAACTTCAAGCCCCAGGGTCACCATGATGTCGGTGTGCGAATCCTCGATCTGGTGCAACAGCTCGGGCTCCGAATAGAGCGGCGAGAAGTTGACCACCGTGCCGCCGGCCTTCAAGACGCCGTAATAGGCAACCACACATTGCGGACAATTGGGCAGGAACAGACCGACCTTGCCGCCCTTGCCGATACCCAGATCCTGGAATCCCTTGGCGGCGCGGTTGACCATGTCGCCGACCTCGGCGTAGGTAAAAGTCTTGCCGAGAAAATCCAGACATGGCTGGTTGGGGTATTTGGCGACCGAGCGATCGAACAGGTCGTAAAGCGGTATCGCCTCGAAGGCCGTGTGGTAGTCGACCGTCGACGGATATTTGGCTAGCCACGGATCCGTGGTCTTGGCTGTTGGTGCGGTTTGTTTGGTCATGCTGGTTGCCTCCCTACGGCATGCCGCGTTTTGTTTTTACGGCTAGACTCTTTCACGTTTAAGCGGCGCCAGCCCACTCCCCCACCCGGCCACCCAGCGCCAGTATCCTCGTGGGTGGCCGGGTGGGGGAGTGGGCCGGTGCGATTCCACGC
>JAAELU010000562.1 GCA_024226255.1 bacterium
AGGTCGCATCTCGTCTACTGGTCCGTGCGTCCTGAGGCTCTTGGACAGCTGCAAACGCCCGACGGCCTATCCGTCGACTCGACGCTCGACGAGATCGAGGCGAGCCGCGGAGGCGAACTATGGGTGGCGCCGGACTTCGAAGACTGCACCGGCGGCTGGCTGGCGAGAGTCGGCGATCCACCCTTTGAGCATCTGACGTTTATCTTCGCCTCGAACCCCACCGTTCCGGGAACCACCCCGGTGGTGCTCTTTGCCGGTTTCCAAGGCACGTGTTGAGCACTCCTCATCCCGCTGCTGGCTAACCCAAGCGGGGTCACTAGTAACTAGTCCATCGGGCCCTTGGCCGATTGTGTCTGTCGGATTGGCCAAATCTGTGCGGAAATGAACCCTTGCGGGCGTATCGGTCGAGGGCCGTCCTATCGCAGCAGCGATAAAAGACAAACAGCGTATCTCGCCATGAACGGAATTGGGGAAGCATGACCTACGAGGCGGACAGTCCAAAGCGGCTTGTGCAGGCGCTTACGGTGCTGGCACTGATCTGCAGTCTTCTGGTGGTGCCGAACAGCATCGGGACCGCTAACGCAGAGCTCACCGCGGTCCCGGACGAGACCTGGGGTGTGGTCGGTCTGTACGACTCCCTCACCACCGGCACTGCTGCCGAAGTCATGGCTATCGAACAGATCGGCAACACCATCTACGTGGGTGGCAAGTTCATCGAGGTCGTCTACCGCCGCAGCGATCCGCACCACGACCAGCCCTTCCTGGCTGCGTTTGACGCCACGACCGGCGACTGGATCGATTGGTGGCGACCCGAGCTCAATGGAGCTGTGTTCGCCCTGGAAGCAGCACCAGACGGATCGCGCCTGTACGTTGGCGGCGACTTCACCTCGGTCAACGGCGTCGGCGACACGGCCGGGCTCGTAGCACTGGATCCTGCCACAGGAGAGGTCGACACCACTTTCACCGCCCAGGTCGAGGGATCCTCCTCCGGGGCCGTACCCGGGGCGGTCCGTACGATTCGCGCCATCTCCGGCTGGATCTATGTCGGCGGTTCGTTCAACTACATCACGGGACCCGACCTGAGCTCCCGCACTCGGCTCTATCGCCTCGGTCGACTGGCCGTCAACGGAACGCCAGATGCGTCATGGCGGCCCCTCGTAACCGGTGGTTCGGTGTGGGGCCTTGACGTTGACCCAGTCCGCGGCAGGGTCTACCTGGCGGGCTACTTCGATGCCATCAACGGCGCCGCCGAGACCGGCAACTTCGTTGCCGTGCGTGTCTCGGACGCAACGCCGATCACGAACCTCGAGAGGTTCCCCGCTCTGTCGCCAGGCCAGCCACACCAGTTTGAGGTGCTCGTCGATGGCGACAACGTCTGGACCGTCGGCGCCCAGCATGTCGTCCAGAAGCTGAACGCTGATGACCTGTCGATTGACCGCCGCTGGTTCACCGGCTTCGCGTGGGGCTGGCAGATCGGGGGCGACTTCCAATCGATTGGCATCCTCGGCGACCGTGTCTATGCAAGTTGCCATTGCTGGGGAGTCATACGTGAGCTGGCAGACGATGTCACGACGCTCGACGAGGCTCGCGTTGTCGAACCAATCGCTGGTGAGATCAACGGATTGATCGCCTTCGACAGGGACACCGGCGACTGGATCCCTGAGTTCTACCCAGACCTCTACGGCCCGCTCGGCGGTTGGGCCATTCACGGCTCACCCGATGGCTGCCTCTGGGCAGGCGGTGACTTCAACCGCCGCCCCGTGGGCGACTCGTTCAGCAACGGAATCGTCCGCTTCTGCGACGAGGCCGGCCAGGGACCTCCAGCCGGCCCACCCCTGCAAGAGCCGCCAGACGCTTCGGACTCCAATCCACCGTCTCGACCCCTGAGCCCGGCCGTCGCCGACGGCCCGGGAGACGACGTGATCTTCAGCTGGGACGCATCCACCGATGACACGGGTGTCACGGCATACGCCGTGTTCCGCGACGGAGTCGAGGAACTCCGCACCCGCCGCACGAACGTTCAGCTAGAGACCGGCGGCACCCTCGCGGTGCAAGCGCTCGACCTCTTTGGCAATGTCTCGCAGTTCTCAGGCCCCGTAACTACCCCGTTTGTGCTCCCCGATGTCTTGGGCCACTGGCCGCTCGACGGCAGCACGCTCGACATGTCGGGAAACGACAATCACGGTACGGCGACCGGCACTCAGAACATGCCGGGACCGATCATCGACGCGCAACAGCTCGGGTCCGGCGATTCGATCACAGTCGACGCCAACTCCGACCTGCGCATTGGGTCCGGCGACGGCGACTTCACGATCAGCACGTGGCTGCGTCTAGATACGACGGCGACGGGCTCTGCCCGAGACAATCTGGCTGTCGACGGCACGGCGACGATCGGGACTGCCGCCGTCACCAACCGGGCGCGGGTGACCGTGACCACATCGACCGGCACCGTGGCCATTGAATCAACCAGCGCGCTCTCTATGGGCACTTGGGCGCACGTTGCCCTGGTTCGCAACGGCAACCAGGCGACTCTCTACCTAGACGGGAACCCGGAGACCAACGTAACGCTGACCGGGACTACCAGCGCCGGCAATGGAGCACTGGCGATGACCGGAAACACGGCCACGCTCGACGACGTGATCATCCACGACGGGGTGTTGACCGCCGGCCAGGTCGATGATCTGGCGAACGCTCCTGTTCCCAACGCACTTTGGGCGCACTACCCCTTCGAAGGAAACGCCACAGATGCTTCTGGCAACGGTTTCAACGGAACCGTGACCGGGCCAGTCGCTGAAGCCGCCGTCGACGGGCTCGGCTATCGGTTCGACGGCACAAGCGGCAATCAGATCATCGTTCCCAACAACGCCGCCTTGCGGCCGGGAGACGGCGACAGCGACTTCACGGTTGCGTACTGGTTCAACCTTCAGGAGGACTTCACCGGAGAAGAACGTGTGGTCGTCCAGAAGGGTGCCGACGACACCCAGCGCACGTTCTACATGGCCATGCGTTCGCGCGACAACCGGATGCGGTTCCGACTGTCGACGGACGTCGCCGAGAGCGCCGGCAGCAACAGCACCACCCATCTAACGGTTGGCGAATGGGTCCACGTCACATACGTCAAGCGGGGCGACACGTTGTCGTTGTATTTCGACGGCCAGCTCGACCAATCACGCGGCATCGCCGGAACCGTGATCTCCAACGATGGCGACCTTCACTTCGGTGACACCGCCTGGAGCGGGGCTGCGTCGATGCTCATGGACGACTTCCGTATCTACCGGTATGGAATGTCCAAGACTGAGGTGCTTGCGCTGCGCGGTATTGCCAGTCCGCCGGACGACCCACCGGCACCGGTGCCGCCGGCAGCGGTCATCACCGGCCCGGACCACGGCGCCCAGGTCAACGGCACTGTCGAAGTAGCCGTCGAAGCATCGAGCCCGGTTGATGCACCGGGGACGCTCGATGTAGACGTGCAGGTCGGGGGAACCTGGCAGTCGGCCACCTGGAACGCCGCCGATGGCTCATACAACTACCTATGGGACACAACCAACTCTCCGCTCGGATCCACCACGGTGCAGGCTCGGGCGACCGACTCGAACGACATGACCACGGACGCGGCCAACAAGTCGATTGAGGTCATCGCGACTCCTGTCGACTACGCCGGCCTCGTGATCGCGGACGGCGCCGTGGCCTACTGGAAACTCAACGACGGCGGCAACGCGGCACGTGACGCCATTGATCAAACTCACCGGGCCGTGTTCGACGGGCCGACCACGAAGACGGCAGCACTGCTACCCGAAGGCGGGCGTTCGGCAACGTTCGACGGGGCCAATGACTTGATTCGTGTTGCCGACCACGTCGACTTGAACACCGGAGCCTCGTACTCCGCACGTTCGGTGGAACTCTGGTTTGAAGCCGACGACGTCCGGTCCCGCCAAGTGCTGTGGGAAGAAGGCGGCGCCAAGGTCGGCATCTCGATCTACCTGCGCAAGGGCAAACTGCGAGCAGGCGCCTGGGACCGGAGCGCCGGAGGCTGGGCCGACGATGTCTTCGTGTCAACTCGCGTCGAAGCCGACACCGTCTACCACGTAGTGCTCACCATGAGTGAAGCAAATGGAAAGCTCCGCCTGTTTGTGAACGGCGAGAGGGTCGGAATCGACCCGGGCGTCGAAGAGTTGGGCAAGCACGGCGGCAACATGGCTATCGGAGCCCGCCGTGACTCGACCCGATTTGCGGACAAGGCGATTACCGGCGGCGAAGGCGCTTTCTTCGACGGAACGATCGACGAGGTTGCCATCTACAACGTGGCCCTCAACAGGAACCAGGTCCAGGCGCACTACGGCGCCGGACTCGACTGAATCCGTCGGCCGCCCGGGCTCGACAGGCTGCTCCGGCGCCAGAGGTTGCTCGGACGGCAGTTAGAAGTCGAACCCGTTGGCGGCGACCGGAGAGGTCACGCTCATCTCGGGTGGTGAGGCCATCAACGGGCCGAAGGCGGCCATAGCCTGCTTCATTGCGTCACCCTGACCGTGTGACTGCATGGCTTCCTGGCTCGACATGAGGGCAAAGAACCAATAGGTGTTCTCTTCGCCGCGGAGGTATGTGTAGATCTCGGTGCCGGACTCGTCTTTGCACGCCTCAGCCATGTCGGCGAACACAGCTTCCATGGCTTCGCCTTGGCCGTCCTGGCACATGATCTTGCCGATCATCGTCACTTTGGACATATTGAGTTCTCCAGTTTTTCGGAAATCGTGCCGGAACCGTAGTGGGTCGTCGGCTGCAACGCGGTGAGAGCAACGAGTCCGACTTCTTGCCCCAGGCGGCAAGAAGGGAGCGTTCGGCGCTGCGGCGCTCGATGACTTCGAGACCTGAGAAGAAACGATTGCCGCTCTTGCGCCCTCGATGCACGATCACGATCAATCGGCCGCCAAGGAGAAACCCGAGGCGCGCTCGGTAGAGCCACACCGGCACCTTGAACAGCGCCTCGAGGAACGGGGCTGGGCATCTCTGTGCAACGGGTGATGGCATTGCGTTGCAGCCTGGATCTACCGGCAGCAGCGGATGAATCCGGATTTCCTGTCAAAAAGTGTCCTCAAGCCGGCGACGCGCTCGTAAGTAGGGTGAGAGCGGGAACGACCCGCCCGCAGACGAGGAGAAACCAATGAGTCAGTACCTGCTGTCAACGTACGCTGTAGAGGGCGGAGTCCCGGGTTCGCCTGCATCGCCCGAGGAGATGCAGGAGTTCATGGGCCGGGTCATCGCCCTCGAGGCCGAAATGGATGCCAGCGACACGTTTGTCTTTGGTGGCGCCCTCCACGGACCTGACGCCGCAACGGTGGTTCGTATCAACGACGGGGATGCCGTGATGACAGACGGCCCGTTTGCCGAGGCAAAAGAGCACATCGCCGGGTTCTACATCATCAACGCCGCCGACCTCGACGCCGCTTTGGTGTGGGCCGACAAGGTGGCGGCCGCGACCAATCATCCGATCGAGGTCCGTCCCTTCTTCGCAACCGGGCGGGTCGCCGATCAGATGCATGGGATGCCGGGCGCCTGACATCGATCGGGCACCAACCGTTGAGCGAGTATTCCGCGAGGTTTACGGCCAAGCGGTAGCGACTCTGGTACGCGTCTTCGGCGACATCACCCTCGCCGAAGACGCCGTCCAGGACGCGTTCGTGGTCGCCAACACCCGGTGGCAGACCGATGGGATGCCCCCAAATCCGGCCGGCTGGATCATCACAACTGCCCGCAATCGCGCTGTCGACGTGGTGCGCCGGTCGGCGCGTGGCCAAGAGCTGCACCAACAACTGGCGGCTGAGGTGGACCTGTCGCCGAATGATGACATCGACATGGAGGAAGACGGACCTGTGGAGGACGACCAACTTCGACTCATCTTCACCTGTTGCCATCCGGCACTGCGTGTCGAACATCAGGTGGCGCTGACGCTGCGGCTGTTGGGAGGGTTGCGGGTGGATGAGGTGGCCCGGTCGTTCCTGGTGAGCGAGCCCGCCATGGCAAAGCGCCTGGTACGAGCCAAGTACAAGATCAAGGCGGCCAACATCCCGTATCGGGTGCCGGTGGCGGCGGACCTCCCAGACAGACTGCGATCGGTGCTCTCGGTGGTGTACCTCATCTACAACGCCGGGGCCGACGATCCAGAGCGGGCCTCGCTGCGAGCCGACGCCATTCGCCTCGCCCGAGCCATTGTCGAGCTGATGCCGGACGAACCGGAGGCCGCCGGACTGCTGGCTCTGATGCTGCTCACCGAATCCCGGATGGCGGCCCGCCGCGTCGACGGCGACATCGTGCTGCTGCGGGACCAAGACCGCACCCTGTGGGACCGCGTCTCCGCCGAGGAGGGTCGGACGATCGTGCGCGCCTGCATTCGCCGCGACCAGCCCGGCCCGTATCAACTCCAAGCAGCGATCCAGGCGGTACACGGCGCTGCCACCACCTTCGAGGAAACGGACTGGGGCCAGATCGTCACGTTGTACGACCACCTCTACACGCTCATGCCGACGTCGGTCGTGGCACTAAACCGCGCCATTGCCGTGGGCGAAGTCGACGGTCCCGAAGCTGCCCTCACCGCGTTGGGTGCCATCGCCAACGACCTCGACGGATACCACTTGTTTCACGCCGCCCGTGGAGCGACGCTGCGCCGCCTCGGAGAGTTCGACGCGGCCGCCACCGCATACGAGCGAGCCGCCGAGTTGGCCGTGACCAAGGCGGACAAGCGGTTCCTTAACCAACAGCTCGAAGACCTCGGCACCAGAGGTTCCCAGGACGCCACCTAACATCTGGCTCAGCTTCACGGATAGGCGGAGTTCCATGGGCAATCGGTTTGAAGTCTGCATCGACACCACGGATCCGGCTCTGATCCGTCCGTTCTGGCAGGCGGCGCTTGCCTACGGCCCAACAGAGGTAGCGAACGGCGCCATCATCCTCACCGATCCCGCGGGAGATGGTCCGACCGTGTGGTTTCAGCAGGTGCCTGAGCCAAAGACCATCAAGAACCGCGTGCATCTCGACATCTGGTTCGACTCATACCAAGAGGTCGAAGAAGTGGCGGGCCAGCTGGTCGAACTCGGTGGCACACACCTGACGGAGATCACGGACAACATGGTGTTCGCCGATCCGGAAGGCAACGAACTCTGCCTCAATTGGCCGGAGTAGCCACCCGTGCCGGCGCTAGGGCGATCTGCTGGGTTGCTTGGCGACGGTCCGTTGAAGGCGACATGTCGATATCCTGTGACGACCGGCCCTATTGACTCGGGCCACGGGAATGAGAGGATCGTTGGCGAAGTGATCGCAACCGTGAGACGCCTTGTCCTGTACGCCCTTGTCGCCGCGCTGTTTCTGTCCGGGTGCGGCGATGGCGACTTGACGCTGACCCAGTATGTCGAGCGCGTCGACGCCATCTTTGAGCGGGGCATTCAGCAATATGAGGCGTTGGTCACAACTCCACAGGGCTTGGTCCTCCTTGTGGGTCAGGGCCCTCATCTTGGGTTTGATGGTGAAGGAGCACAGCTCACCGATTTCAGTCCGCAAGACCTGCACTTGGCGCTCGAACGAGTTGCTGAGATCCAAGCCGAAGCCCTTCGCGCCGCCGACGCCATCGATCCCCCCGAACAGATCGCCGATCTCCACGATCTCTACTTCCGGGAACTCCCGATCGCGCAGCTCGCCGCGCGGGCGGGCACTGCAGCGGATTGGGAGGAGCTGTCCGAGAGCCCGGAGATGGCTCAATACCGGAATGCGCTCGCGGCCGACAACCAAGCGTGCGCCGACTTTCAGGCGAAACTCGACGCCACTGCTGACCGCGGTGTCTTCTCCGACACTCCCTGGCTTCCCAACGAGCTGACCGAGATTGTCGACTACGCGCTCGGCTGCGACTCGCTCCCTGAACACCCAGAAGACGTGTACCGCCCGCCCGCAGAATCCACTCCCTAACGCACCGCCACATGTCGTCGCCGAAGAGACGCCAGCGGTCTCTGGGCTCTCTTCGGCGGGCACGGACCGGTCACCCGCCCTTGCGGAGCCGGCCCTCCGGGATCTCGTCCTCGCAGTACCAGCCGGAAGTGAACACCTTCGGTCCGTAGCAGCCGCTGCTCCCGGGCTCGTGATAGGTCTCGGCAGCGGCGAAACCGAAATACATCCACGGCAATTCCCCGCATTTTCAAAGGGCAGTCCGGTAGGAGCCGCCAGGGGTCCACAGCGAGGCCGGATACGACTCAGGTCTGGCACGACGTCGTGACAGGCCCGCTTGGTCGCAGATATGCGTCTGCGTCCTTCACGAGGACGCAGACCCGGGCTGGTTCACTCGGTTAGTCCCGCGGCCTGAGGCAGTACGCCCAGGCTGCGGCCCTCGAGCAGGTCGACCCCTATGGTTGTCTCACAGCCCTTGGCGTTGTCGGCTCCGCTTCCCCCCTTGCAGGTGTCTCTGCCCGAGCCCCCACGCAGCGAGTCGTCACCGGCGTTGCCGCTGAGCACGTCGCGGTGACTTCCGCCGTAGAGCGTATCGTTGCCGCCGCCGCCTTTGACGATGTCGTTCTCTTCATCCCCCCTGATGGTGTCTTTGCCGGCTTCGCCGAACAGCTTGTCGGCTCCACCGCTGCCTTCGAGTCGGTCACGACCCTTGCCGCCCTAGACGGTGTCGTTGCCACCGCCGGCGATTACCCGGTCGTGCCCGGCTCCGGTGCGGATCGTGTCACCGCCCGGACCGCCACAGACTGTGTCGCTGCCGCCCTTGGTCGATGCCGTGTCGAGCCCCTTGCCGAGGTGGACCACGTCGTCGTCGCCTCCCGTCGTGAGTTTGTCGGCGTACGAGGTCGCCACATGGGTGAGAAGTTCACCATCGCATTTCAGGGTGGTGAACACTTGTGTCCGCTTGTTGCCTTGCTCATGCACCCAGGCCGTGGCTCCAGTGGGGTCGATAGCTATCCCGGTGGGTAAGCTCAATCCGCCAATGGTTGAGCCGAGTCCGCCGAAATCGCCGATCGGAACGCCGATCGTGGACCACACCGAAACTCTGTGTGCACTTGCCTCTACGACCCATATCTGTCCCTTGTCGTCTGCGGCGATTCCATGGGCGCCGGAGAGGGTGCCGAAATTGCGTTCCCAGTTGCCGTCGAGATCGAACACGGCGATTCGGTTGTTGCCAAGGTCGATCACGAAGATCTCGCCGTTGTGGTGCGCGAGGTAGGACCCGCTGCAAGCGAGGCTGAGCTGACCGTCGCCCGCCCCCGTACTGCCGAACTCATTGACGAAACCACCTGCGGAGGTGAAAACCTGGATCCGGTCGTTTGCTGCGTCTGCCACATAGACAAAGTTGCCCACCACGACGACCCCGCATGGTTCGGCGAATTGTCCGGCTCCTGAACCGGCAGTTCCCCACATCCGCAGGTGGTTACCTTGGGTATCGAAGACCTGGATCCGGTTGTTCCCGGCCTCGGCGACATATGCCTCGCCATCGGCAATCGCTATCGCCTGAGCAATGCTGAGTTGGCCCGAGCCGGAACCGGACACGCCAAACGTCAGTTTGGAGTTACCCGCATGGTCGTACGCGACGATTTCATCCGATTCATAGTCACTGGTCCACAGATAGCCGGTTGCCGGATCAAGCGTGGCGGCCCTTGGAAAGCTCCCTGTGGGCACAAGCTCGCCAACCGGATACAACCCCGGAATGGACGCGAATGCGACGCCCTCGCCTAGAGCCGCGACCGCCTGCTCTACCCCCGGATCAGCACTGGTTCCCTACGCAAGGGCAGGCACTGCTTGACTGACGAAGAGCGAGACCACAAAACCCATCGCGATCAGCTGTCTTTGCGTCTTCATGAATCTCTCCTCATCGCTGCACCACAGCTGAAACTAATGCATCCCCCAAACCGGCGCTGATGATGGTTCCTGCGACCAGATTCAAGTTGCCCAAGTAGGCGGCGGCATCGCTCAGCGGCCCGACGAACAGCAACCTCTGAGCGACCTAGTCGTGTGTCACTAGCCGTGAGTTGAGTACTCGATCGACTCGACGGCCGCCGCACGCGAGAGGCAGCTCCTCTAAGCTTCGGCAACGGCTATGAATCGGGGTTTGGTTGTTATGCGTCGCATTGTGTTTGCGTTGGGTTTAGTAGTTTCGGTTCTCCTGGCGACACCGGCGGCCACTGCGATCGGGGGTACCCGGCAGTGCGATTTCGACAACGACGGCTACGACGATGCCGCCATCGGCGTGGCGGGCGAAGATGCCGCCGCCGGGGCGGTGAATGTGATCTACGGCTCGGCCGACAAGTTGACGTCGATCGGGGACCAGCTATGGACCCAGGACTCGCCCGGTCTCGAGGACACCGCCGAAGCCAATGACCAGTTTGGGTTCAGTGTGGAGTGCGGCGACTTCAACGGCGACAACTACGCGGATCTGGTGATCGCGTCCCCATGGGAGGACATTGGCGGCATCAACGATGCCGGTGCTGTTCATCTCCTGTTCGGCTCGGTCGATGGGTTGACCGCGACCGACGGCCTGTTTTTGCATCGCAACGTGCCGGGCGTTGCCGGCCAAGCCGCTGCTTTCGACCACTGGGGTCAGTCGTTGGCGGCCGGGGACTTCAACAATGACGGCCGTGACGACCTCGCCGTCGGCGCCCCTTTCGACGACGTCAACACGACCTCCGGTGCGGGTTCGGTGCAAGTCTTCTTCGGTTCTGCCGGTGGGCTGTCGACCAGCGGTGACAAGATCTACCACCGCGCCACGCCCGGGATCAAGGGCCCACTGAGCGACGGAAACTTCGGAAGCTCGTTGGCGGCGGGTGACTTCAACGGCGACGACCATGACGATCTCGCCATCGGCTCACCCAGCGACACCATCAACGCCATGGTGGGTGCCGGGGCTGTCAACGTCATCTACGGGTCGAACGGAGGTCTCACCAAGGCCGGCGACGATCTGTTCCACCGGGCAACGCCGGGAATCAGAGGCACTCCGGGGACATTCGACCTTTTCGGACACTCGCTTGCGGCCGGCGACTTCGACAACAACGGCTACGACGAGCTCGCCATCGGCGCCCCATTCGACGCCATTGGTGCAGCGAGCGACGCCGGTTCGGTGCAGGTGCTCCAGGGTGGCGCCAACGGTCTCAAGAAGGCTGGCGACAAGATCTGGCACCGCAACAGGGCGGGGATACGCGGCGTCGCCGGACCGAACGACGGCTTCGGGTACTCGTTGACGGCGGCCCGTTTCAACAGCGGTGGCCACTACGACCTCGCCGTCGGCGTCTGGCTCGACGACGTCGGGGCCGTGTTCGGCGTTGGCTCGGTCCACGTCATCTACGGGTCGGGATCCGGCCTGGTCGCTGCCGGGGATCAGATCTGGCACCAGGGATCGAATGGCATCAAGGGCGCCAACGAATCGAACGACAACTTCGGCTGGTCGGTCGGTGCCGGGGACTTCGACGGCAACGGCAAACACGACCTCCTCATCGGAGTTCCCAACGAGGACGGGCCAACAACCACCGATTCGGGCAAGGTATCGGTCATCTACGGGAAGTCGGCCGAACTCAATGCCGCCGGCGACCAGCAGTTCTCCCAAGACAGCGCCGGCATCCTCGGCACCAGCGAAGACTTTGACAACTTCGGCCGCAACGTCAACGGATCAGGCAACTGAGCACCTGCGTCAGGGCGGGGGTGGTCGGCCGACAGCCACAGTGCCGCCACCGCCGCACCGGTCACGGCCGCCAGCCAACCACTCCGCGTCGCCGGGTCAGTGTTGGCGGTTCGGCAGTCGTCGAGAAGTCCTCCGATCCAAGGCCGTAGGCGCCGATTCCGACACCAGTCAGGAGGGATGGATTGTCCCGGTCGCAGGGGTGGCGGCCGCTGTCGCTCTGGTGTGGGCAATGATCCGACGGGCAGCCTCGGGCTAACGCAGAGTGCTACATATGCCTGTAATCCACTTGGGCTTTCGCGATGATCTGGGCGGGTAGCTGACGGCCACGTTGGTCGTTGTCACGGTTGACAGTATGCTGTCGTATTGGTAACATGCTGTCAACCTATTCAGGAGAGAGACATGACGCAAGAAACCATCCACGTTGCTATCTACGACACCTGGGCCGACTGGGAGGCAGGATACGCCATTGCTCATCTGG
>JAAELU010000563.1 GCA_024226255.1 bacterium
CCTGCAGCGATCGCTGCGTCGGCAACTTCGGCCTTCATCGTATCGACACTGATGATGACGCCGCGCTCCACCAACTCCTCCACAACAGGGACCACTCTCTCGATTTCGTCGGCGGGTGACACCGGCTCCGCTCCCGGACGCGTCGACTCGCCGCCGATATCGACGATGTCGGCTCCGTGCCGCCACTGCTCGAGTCCATGAGCGATTGCGGACTCCACAGCGGCATATGTCCCGCCGTCGGAGAAAGAATCCGGAGTCGTGTTGACGATCCCCATGATGAGGGTGTGGTCGGACGAATCGAGAACCCGGCCACGTACGTGCCATTTGGCCACTATGCCCTCACCTTGCACGTCTCCCGAGTGCTGATCTTGTCAGCCCCCCGCTGACGGGGGGAAGGTACCGCTGGCCAACGGCCAGGGGTAGGGGGATCCACCACCGGCAGGCGGAGAAATGCGCCACGCCCTCTACGACCGGGGCGGCTGCGGGTCATCGGTGGGCGACGATGATGCCACCCGTCCTTCGGAGACCGGCGTCGGCTCGGGGAGACGGATACGCAGTGCACCTACTTCGGTGTGCTCCCACTTGGGAACGTCAGAGAAGACTTCGGCGATCGCCGCCGCATCAATTGTCTCCCGCTCGAGCAACACCTCCGCAACGCGGTCCAGAGACTTGCGGTGGGTTGTGATGATCGAGCGGGCTTCCTCATGGGCCTGGTTGATCAGCATGCGTATCTCATCATCAATCGCTGACGCCACATCTTCCCACACCTCCCCCCCACGCGTGTAGTCGCGGCCGCGGAATACCTGAGAGTCGGGCCTGCCGTAACGCAGCG
>JAAELU010000564.1 GCA_024226255.1 bacterium
GTCGGAGTGTCCGGCGATCCAAGACACTCGACGGCCAACAGAAATCTCCGACGGGGCTACGTCGGATCGGCACCGTACTGGTTTCTGCCATAGGTGCCGCGTAGGCATCCCGTCTCAACCAGCGCCCAGATGCCACCTGCGATGGGAATCAGGACGATCAAGACCCAAACGCCGGACTTGTCCAGATCGTGCCATCGCTTCACGGCAACGGCTAGACTGACCCACACATTGGCACATGACACGATCAGAGTCAGAGCAACACCAAGCAAGATGCCCACCACGGGGGCCTCCATCAATATGGTCCCGGCCAACATCCACGACAAAACGATGAGAATCGGGGCGATCGCGTGGCAGGCGAGAGTGGCCGCCCAGAAGACGCGCCGCGGAATGCGCCCCTCAAATGAGAATAGGACATCCGACACACTCATGGGCTTCGCTCGGTGTCGCGACTTTTTGCGACGGGGATCGGGGCGAGCTGGTCCTGCCAGACTCCTCGCGCCGGTGGAACTCTTCGTGGCGGCAGCGGACGAAGCCGCGAGGAGATCGCCGCCGTCGATCGGCTGCAACCCTAAGTCGTCCGAGTCGATCTCCAGCAGGCTGTCGCTGCCCA
>JAAELU010000565.1 GCA_024226255.1 bacterium
ACCGTCCACGGCGACGTTGTCGGTGAGCATAACAGCATCGAGAATGTAGCCTCCGTGTGCTACCGAACCCGTGCGGATGGTGTAGATAGCTCCACCCTTGTCGGTGGCCGCGTTGCCGGTGAACGTGCAGTACTGGACCCTGGTTCTTGAATCAACGCAGAAAAGAGCACCGCCGTTCACGGCCGTGTTTCCGGTGAGCACACAGTTGACGAATTGCGGGCTATTTCCTCCCTCGGCGAGGATTCCCCCTCCGGCATTGTCGGGTGCCGCGGCGCCATCCGCGTTTCCGCCGGTGATCGTGAATCCATCCAGGGTGGTCTCGATAAGGACTTCACCCCTGTCGAAAACCGCCGATCCGATGATGTCGATCGCCGTGACGATGTGCCGGGCGTTCCCGTCATCGGGAGAGCCGTTGTCGTCCTGATCCAGGTCGCCGCTGAGAACGGTGAGGTGTTGGGACGGGGCACGGTCCGCGAGGGTGGTCTCGCTTCCAGCGAAGCCACCATAGATCGGAACGCCGGTCTTGAGTCGGAAGGTCGAGGAGCGTGCGTCATCGACTTCGAACTCGCCCTCGTCCGGGAAATAGGTGCCGGCCGCGACCCAGATCTCCTGCCTCAAGCCCCAGTGCGCCGCGGTCCGCTCGAAGCTGTCGGCGATGGCGTCCTGCAGCGAGGTGAAGGCATTCGTCCAGTCCGAGCCGTCCCCGCTCCCGCCGGCATCGTGCTTCACATAGGTCACCGGGCGGACGACGCGCACGGTGCGGGTGACCTGGACCGCCTGGTTGCCGGTCGCGTCGGTGGCGTCATAGGTGAGGAGGTAGGTGCCGGCGGTGCCTGGATCCACGGAGTCTCCACCGGTCACGAGCTGCACGCTACCATCGCAGCCATCGGTCACGGACGCCCCCGGATCGGCGAAGGTCCCTCCCACATAGAGGCTGGTGATGGCATCACCGACGAGGGTGATCACCGGCGCGGTGGTGTCCTGGACGATCACGAGCTGGGTGTCCTGCGCCGAATTCCCGCTCGCGTCGGTGGCAGTCCAGGTCACCGTGGTGGTGCCGAGGGGGAAGGTGGCCGGGGCATCGTCGCTCACACTGGGATTGTTGTCACAAGCATCGGTGACGACCGGGGTGCCCAGACTGACGTTTTCTCCGGAGGGCGAAGTGCATTCGATGGTGATGTCGTCCGGCGCCGTGATGGCAGGCGCAGTGGTGTCGGTGATGGTCACCGACTGCATCGCGGTGGCCTGGTTGCCACTGGAATCCGTCGCGGTCCAGGTCACGATCGTGGTGCCGAGGGGGAAGGTCGCCGGGGCGTCGTTGCTCACGCCGGGATTGTTGTCCTGAGCATCGGTGACAACCGGCGTTCCCAGGTTGACGCTTTCCCCGGAGGGCGAAGTGCATTCGATGGTGATGTCGTCCGGCGCCGTGATGGCAGGCGCGGTGTTGTCGATCGCTACCATGGTGCTCGTGACGCTCGAGGCAAGCGGCTGGCCGAAGGCATCCTGGACGTTGCTACCAGGAACGACGCCCAGCGCCAGAGTGCCGTCGCCCCCAATGCCGGTGAGGGTGACCGTGTAGCTGGCACCGCTCCCTGCAAACGTCGCTCCGCCGGCGGCTGCGGTGCCGGACGTGGTGACCGCCAGGTCAGCGAAGCTGTCGAATCCAACCACCGGTTTGTCGAAGGCGATCGTGAACGAAATGTTCTCGGCGCTGGTCGGCCCAGTGGTGGCGGGGGTGATGGTGATCGCATTCACAACATCCTGCCACGCTAGATAAGGCCGCGTCACGCCTTCCACGATGACCCAGTTCGATGCGTCGAAGGTGAATCCGGCAAAGCTCGCTTGCAGCAGCATATCCGCCGATGACAGCGGGGCGCCGCCGTCGCTGCTCACCTGGCCTGAAGTCTCTGTATCCCAATAGCAAGACGTGATACTGCCATTGATGTTCAACCCGACGAGGCCGCCGAGAAGACGATTGCCGTTCACCTCGCCCGTCGCGTAGCTCGTCGTGATACTGCCACCGTTATTCCCGACGAGGCCGCCGACACGGATCATACCCGTCACCTCGCCCGTCGTGTAGGTCGTCGTGATACTGCCACCGTTAATCCCGACGAGGCCGCCGACAAAAGCCCCTGAACCCGTCACCGCGCCCGTCGCGTAGCTCGTCGTGATACTGCCGCCATTGTTCACCCCGCCGAGGCCGCCGACATAGTATGCACCCGTCACCTCGCCGCCTTCGAGGCCAAGATTGCTGATGCTGGACGTGCCGCTTGTGAACCCGAACATACCGACATTATCCTGCCCAGGCCGGTTGATGGTGAGCCCGGTGATCACATGGC
>JAAELU010000566.1 GCA_024226255.1 bacterium
TCGACGGACCCGCCGTCCGGGATGTGAACGTCGAAGTTCTGATCCTGCGCGTAGGGTGTGGCGTTTTCGTAGGCCCCCAGGTCGATGGTCCCGGCAATGATGCGGGCGATGCCGTCGAGGTCGGTGGCCTCGGCGTTGGCGGTGTTGTCACCGACGTCGATGGCAGGGGATCCGGCGGAAAGGCGGAGGTCGCCGGCAGTGGTGGGCGCGGTGGCGGGATCGACTGGTGTGACGAAGAGTGGGTTGCCGGCGAAGCCGATGCCGTCGAGGTTGTTGGTTCCTCCAAGATCCCCGGCGGTGAAGTTTTCTAACAGACAGTGGGAGTAGGTTGCTGGGGACAAGCCATCAAGAACCGAGGCGTCGAGAGAAATGGCACTCCCGTTGGCTTCATTGTTCCAAATGATGCAATTGGTGAGGGTTGAGCCCAAGGAATAGTTGAAGATCGCCCCGCCGCCAGCGCCGCAGGAGTTTCCAGAGAATGTGCAATTGGTGAGGGTCGTTGCGCTGCCGATGTAGAGTGCTCCTCCGAGGAGATCGGCGGAGTTTCCAGAGAGGGTGCAGTTGGTGAGGTTGGCAGTGCCGGTGGCGACGAGGATGGCTCCGCCCTGTTCCGACGAGTTTCCCACGA
>JAAELU010000567.1 GCA_024226255.1 bacterium
CTCGGTTGTAGTCGACGCCCACATTGAACGTGAACCTGAGCCGAGCGAAACGGTCATCCAGTCCGAGACCACTTCATCGCTACCCGAATTCCAGTTAGCCAGCACGTAGCCGTCTGCTCCGTAGGTCCCAACCCAATCACCCTGGACGCCGGGACCGAAGTCGGGAGGCACTGATACCTCCGCGGACGTGTTCGCCGTAGCGCCTTCGTTGTCCGTGACAGTTAGAACTACTTCAAAGGTTCCTTCGGTGAGGTAGGTGTGGCTCGGGTTTTGCTGCGTGCTTGTGGAGCTGTCTCCGAAGTCCCACGACCAGTTCACGATGGACCCATCCGGTTCCCAAGTCGTGTCGACGAAATCGCATGTGAGAAGGTCGCAGCTCGAGTCAAAGGCGGCGATGGGTGGGATATTCCCGCCGCCGGTGCCCACCGCAACCGCAACCTCAACGGCGCGTTTGGCATTGACCAACGGTTCTCCGACGCCGTCTGGATCGCCAGGCCACACTTCGCCGGAACATGTCGCCCCGCCCGGATTGACCGAACCAGATGGGCACTCACCGCTGAGCTGCAGCAGCGCCATCAAGGTGGGAGCGGCGAGTGTCGGCTCGGCCGACAACATGGCCGCAACCACACCGGAGACGTGGGGAGCAGCCATCGAAGTACCGCTCTTCTCGCCGTAGCCTCCGCCGGGCACCGTTGACAGGATCGGATCGCCTGGCGCGATCACGTCGACACTTGGTCCGTAGTTGCTGAAGTACGCGAATTCGTCATCGCAGAAGATGAAGATGAGAAGACATCCACCGAGGCCGCCTGGAACGCCATCGAGGTCGGTCAAAGCGGACACCGATATGACCTCATCGAACACGGCAGGAATAAACTGTTCGGCCGAGCCGGAATTGTTGCCCGCGGCAGCCACTGCGATCACTCCGAGATCGGTCAGGTCACAGATCGCCTCGTGGATCGCGTCAGAAGTGACGCTGTCGTCACACGTTGAATCCGAACCCGCCTCGCCGAAGCTCATGTTGGCCACGGTTGGGACCCCGTCAGCCGCCAAGCCCGCCACGTAATTGATACCGCACAGAACCTGAGCTGTGGTCGCGTTGCCGGTTGCATCGAACGCTTTGACCGCGACCAGGCTCGCCTCAGGGGCAACTCCAACCACACCTGTTCCGTTGAGGGATGCGCCGACGATTCCGGCCACGTGGGTACCGTGGCTGTTGTCGTCGTCTGCGCTGGCACCTGGTGTGACACAGTTGTAGCCAGCTGCGGCGTCGATGTTCGCCACGAGATCAGGGTGGTCGAGGTCGATGCCCGAATCGATTACCGCAACGCGGATGCCGGCACCGCGAAATGTACCGCCGGCGAGGTCGTGCAGCTCATCGCCGGAGATTCTGGCGACGCCATTCTGAACCTCCTGCAGCCGGAATAACTGGTCTGGTGCCACCGAGCTGACGTGAGGATTCTTCCGGAGAGCGGCGGCCGCCTGGGACGATCCAACGAACGAGAAGCCTCCGAGGACGTTCTCGAAGACGAATCCAGCTTTGCCGCCAACGCCACGCGCCAATGCGTGAGATACCTGGCCGGGTTGGGCACCCTCATTGAGGGTGACGATCCAATTCGTCTGCTCTGCGGTCGCCTCGGCCGGCTCGAAGGGCTCGAGTGGGTCGGCTGCGGCAGGGACCACCATCGTGAACACCAAGAGACCAGCAAGAAACGTGACGATCGACGTCCGCATATTCCCCTCCGCGCCTGCGGCAACTGCGCGAATCGGTATGACCCGCGACTGCAAAGAGTGGCCGTACAAGCACCTCCAAGACTACCGACGGCATCAGCAGCTGGTCAATGGGTCGTCCGCCCCTGAATCTCGCCTGAGCAGGCGGGTGGTCGAGCTCTTCTCGACGCGTCGTGGAGGCCGGCGAACCGGCCCCCACGTCCATGCGTCGACCGACGCGGATTCACTGTGTCTCGATGGGCTCTCCAGCGCCGGTCCACGCCAGGTAGCTGCCCGAGAAGCCTCGGACATTGTCGAATCCCAGAATGTGGAAAACTGGGACTGATAGGGCTACACGCCAGCCGGACTTGCAGTACGCAATTACCTGCGTATCCGTCGGGATGTCAGCAACGTTGTTGCCGATTTCGCGCAGCGTGATGTTGGTTGCCGGGGCAATAAAGCCCTCGGCGTATTCGGCAGGCGTGCGGACGTCGATGACTGCGGATCCGGCTGCGATAGCGGCCTTGACTGTTTCAACGTCACCGGCTGTCAGCCAGCCCTCGGGGAGGGTGGTGAGGAAGTCGTTGACGGCCGTGTACATCTCAGGTGCCATTTCGGGAACCTCGTAGGCCGCGGCGGCGACTGTGCCGGTCGAGATCTCCTCTCCAGCGGCAGTCCAGCCGTTCCATCCCGGGGGATAGGCGAGGACGTTGTCGTATCCGAGCATGCGCAGCGAGGATGTGGCCAAACCGGCTCGCCAGCCCGACTTGCAGTACACAAACACTTGGGTGTCGGCCGGAATCATCTCCAGGTTCTCACCGAGCGTTCGCAGCGGAATGTTGATCGCATCCAGGATGTGACCCTCGGCATACTCGCCGGTCTCGCGGACGTCGATCACCAGGGCATTGCTGGCGGCTACGGCGTCCTTGAATGCGGTGGTATCTCCAACAGCCATGTAGCCCTCAGGGATCGTTGCCGCGTAGTCGGCGACGGCGGCGACGAGGTCGAAGGTAGCGACTGTGGTTGGGGCTGCAGTCGTTGCCGGAGCCTCGGTTGTCGTTGCCAGCGGCGCGTCAGCAGTTGTATCCGAAGCGTCATCGCCACCGCACGAGGCGGCCACGAGGGCGAGAGCAACCAAAAGGCCGGTCACGGTCTTGCGACGGAGGATTTTCATTGGTTTCCTTTCTTACGGTGAGCGCCGAAACTGGTTCTGACGCCGAAGTCTGTGTAGGTCCTAGGTTTGTGGGGCCGGTTGTTCTTCTTTTTCGATTTGGGGCTCCTCCTCGGCGTGCTCGATTTCCTCCACCCACTTGGAGTGTTCGAGCCGCGCCTCGTCCTCATCCACGTATCCGGTCGTCATGGACGACATTGCCTTGTAGACGTACGTGAAATAGAGGTGGCCGACCAGCAGGAGGGTCAGTGCCAGCATCGAGAGGTCGTGTATCACTGCGGTCCAAGCCAGTCCGGTGGCCCCCAACGTGGGCTTGATGAACCACATAGCCAACCCGGACAACACGATCGACAGCGAGATGACGATCACTGCCCCGTGGTGGAGCTTCTGGCCTGCATTGAGGCGACCCTGGGGCGGCATCTCGGCGGCATGGCCCATTGCATAGCGGTACATGTGCTTGAACCAGGAGATGTCGTCGCGGTCGTACCTGAACGTCTCGCGGAGGAGCTCTTTGGCCCCTTCGCGATCTGCCAGCAGGTATGCGACCGGGACAAGCATGAATGCGATCGCTCCGACCCGGTGGAGCCATCGCGAGTTACCGCCCACAGCCAAGAACGACAACGGACCCCACAGCAGGACCATCCCCGTCAGTAGCAGCAGAATGAACGAACTCGCCAGAAGGGCATGAACAAATCGTTGGTTGCGTCGGTAGCGCAGGATCTTGTGGTCGTGGTCATGTTTCGCCATGTCAGCCCTCCTCTGATTCGGTCTGGCGGGTCGCCGCTCCCGCGATGGCTACCTCGCCGGCTTCGATGCTGCGTAGCTCCTGCATGTGGATTCGGCGAGCGATTACCGCAGCAACTCCCGCGGCCACCGCGGTAGCCGCGGTCAGGCCAAGTGATGCCGGTTGCACGATGCCGGTCCAAAGGCCGGCGGCGATCGGGGGGTCGACGTCGAGCGGCAGGTCCAACTTCTCCGGATCGTCCGGGGTAACGACTATCACGCCAAGGCCCCCAGCCTGGTCTTCGCCATAGACCTGGGCGTTCGGATAGCGAGTCTTGAGTGCAGCCGCCCGCTGCTTGGCTTCGGCGAGGATCTCGGTGCGTTCGCCAAACTCGAGTGCCCGGCTGGGGCAGGTGGTAACGCACCACGGTTCGCCGCCGGCCTTGGTGGCGGCAGCACACCCGTCGCATTTGCTCGAGAGACCATCGACCATTCTGGGTACGCCGTATGGGCACGACTCGACGCAGTAGCTGCATCCGCTACATGCGTCCCGATCGAGTCGGGTCATCCCATCTTCTTTGAAGAGTGCGCCAGTGGGACAGACCGCAACGCACGCCGCGTCGGCGCAGTGATAGCAGCGGTGGTTTCCGAAACCACCTTCGAGAATTGGGAAGGTTCCTCTGGTCTGTTCGATCAGCTGGATGTACTGGGTGCCTTCGTTGAGCTCGTTGCCGACTTTGCAGGCGGCGACGCAGGCTTGGCAGCCGATACAGCGTCCCAGGTCCAACAGGAATGCTATTTCAGTCATGTCAGACCTCCTTGCGCAATCGAACGAAGTTGACACGCATCCCGGCGCCCCCGCTGATTGGGTCGAGCGCGTACCTGGTCTGGAGCTTCGTGTCGCTGGCCCCGACGCCGTGGGCTCTGGTCAAGCCGGGGGAATCCTGGCCGAAGCCATGGACCAGGAAGACTGCGTCATCCCGGATGCGTTGGGTGGCCTTGACCTTGATCGGTCCGCTGGTCGCTCCGTCTTGGTTCTCGAGCCAGACCTCATCGCCGGAGCTGAAACCAGCCGCCGATGCGGCGTCCTCGTTCACCCAGACCTCGTTCTCGGAATACAGCTCGTTGAGGAGCGGCGTGTTCTGAGTCTTGGCGAAGGTGTGCACCGGGTGGCGGCCGTACAGGAGTCGGAAGAAGCCGTCGGGCGGTTCCTCAACCGGCTCGAATACCGGCATGGCGTCATGTCCGGCCTCTGCGAGCTGTTCTGAGTAGAACTCGATCTTCTCCGACGGCGTGTGGAACGGTGACGCTCCCTCGAAGTCCTCGAGGTAGGGCTTTCCGGCCTGGATGATGACTCCGCCACTGTCACGCATCTTCTCCAAGCTCGAGCCGACGGAGCGCAGCCGAGTGTTGAGGTATTCCTCTGCCGTCTCCCACCTGAAGAAGGAGTCGAGACCGACCCTGAGGCCGAGCTCACGGGCCATCCACCATCCTGGCTTCGTGTCATAGAGCGGCTCGATAGCCGGCTCTCGCATCGCGATATATGGGGTCTTGTGGGCGACGGCGAACAGCTCGTCATAACGTTCGAGGTAGGTCGCTTCGGGCAATACGACGTCCGCCCAGGCAACGTGTTCCTGGGGGAGCACATCGATGGCTACCACCAGGTCGAGCGCCTTGAGGGCCTCGATCGTGCGGGGCACGTTCGGCACCGAGTTGAGCAGATTCGTCCCATAGACGATCAACCCCTTGATCGGATATGGATCACCGCTGATCATCGGGTCGATCAGCTCCTGCATTGCAGTGGAGCCCCGCAGGAATGTGTCTCTCGCCCCATCGGCGCGAGCCTTGCCCGTCGGCCCCAAGGGGAGCTCGTCGCTCTCTTCTCCCGGTTCGGCGGAGCAACCGCCGGAGCTGCCGGCCACTGCAAATGGCGGATGGGGATATGCCTCTAGGTAGGGAGATTTACTGAAGTACATGCCGCCGTGACGCCCGTAGGCTCCCAGCAGCGCGTTGATCAGATAGGTGGCCCGCATCCGCTGCGTGTCATTGCCGTACCAGACCACGTGGCGACCGGGCATGATCACCGAGCGAGGTTTGCTGGCGGCCATAACACGGGCAGTGGTGCGAATTTGATCGGCGGACAGGTCGGTTATCGGGGCTGCCCACTCCGGTGTGAATTCGGCCACATGGTCGGCCAGGGCATCAAAACCTTCGGTCCACTCGGCCACGTACTCGGCGTCGGAGAGACCTTCCGTGATGATGACATTCATCCACGCCAGCAGCAGGGCGGTATCGGTTCCCGGCTTGATCGGGAGCCAGTGGTCTGCCTTGGCGGCAACGCTGGAGAACCGGGGGTCGACAACGATTACCGAGGCGCCCCTACTCCACGCCGCCGAGAAGTCTTGCATCACCGTGTTGCGCGTGTCCTCGCCGATGTGGCTGCCGATGAGGGTCAAACACTCGAGCTCGTCCCAGTCGACCGGCTCGTGGCCGCCCACACCTAGTCCGTACGTGAGGATGGCGGCTTCCTCGCGCGGTGACAGGCACAGCGAGGAGGACGGTTTGGCTGCATTGGGCGTGCCGAACGCCTGCGCAAAATAGTCGGTGAACCAGAACTCTCCCGAGGTGTGGCCGAAGACTGCCAGTGACTCGGGGCCGTGGGTGTCCTTGAGGGTGTTGATCTTGGAGGCGGTGTAGTCAAGGGCTTCTTCCCAAGTCACTTCGCGGAATTTGCCCTCGCCGCGTTCTCCTGTCCGAATCATCGGAGATTGCAGCCGGTCGGGGTCATAGGCGAAGGAGACGCCACCTTGTCCACGGGCACACAGCATGCCGCGGCTCTTCGGGTCGGCCTGGTTGCCATCGATCTTCTGGACTACGCCATCGACGGATTGCACGACCACGCCACAGCGCCAGGGGCACATGTCGCAGTAGTTGTAGGTCGTCTTGATCTCACCACGGCGATACCAGGGCGCGGTTCCGTTGGCGAGCGCCAGGCCGTTCCGGGCCGGGTTGGAAGGTCGCAATCCAACGGCGGCCAGTGTGCCCGCGGCCGTGCCTGATTTCAGGAACGTGCGACGGGTGATTTTGAGCTGGGCGCGAGCCATTTTTCTACCTTCTTCGACAGGGGGACAGCCGGCGCCTTGGACGATGGCGTGCGACGGTCGAAAGGTGGAACGGAGAGCCGACCCGCCTGCTTGCACTTGCTGCGCAGTCGGCAGCAGTTGCTCACATAGCGGCTCTGATGGTGCGGTCTCCCCGCATCGGTCTGGTGAACTTGGTTTGAGCGTATTGGGGTCCAGCCGCCGTCAGCCAGAACCCGTCTTGTTGGAGTGTCCATCGAAACAGCTGCATTGTTTCACCGCGACTTTCGACTCTCCAGAGGCAAATGTCCCGAGTCAACGGGGTCGCATGGACGTAGTGATTCTGGCCTCTTCGCTGGTACTTTAGTTAGAGATACTTATGTCACACCAGAGCGCAGGTGAAGGAGTGAACGGAGCTGCGCAGGAGCTACCTAGGAACTGCGCCAGGTCCGGTCGCACCACCTGCCTCATGCCTCACATCTCACATCTGTCTTCTGCCTGATCCTGTTGCGGACAGCTCACACAAGTCTGGCGTTACCGATTTCGCCCAAGTAGCGGGAGAGATCCAGGTAGATTGACTGCCGCAACTTCCTGGAGGCCCATTGGCTACGCTCGTGGCGTTCCACGCCCACCCAGATGACGAATCGATCTCGATGGGTGGCACCATGGCCAAAGCCGCTGCGGCCGGCCACAAGGTAGTTGTGGTCACTGCAACCGATGGTGCGGTCGGCGAGGTTGCCGATGGGTTTCTCCGCTCGGGTGAGAGTCTCGAGGATCGACGAACGGTCGAGTTGTACAAGGCAGCCGCGATTCTGGGAATCGATGGGGCCCTCCAGCTGGGCTACCGGGACTCGGGCATGATGAACACCGAGGACAACGTGCATCCGCAGTGTTTCTGGCAGGCGGATGTGGACGATGCCGCCACCAAGCTGGCCGGAATCCTGAATGAGGTGGGGACGGACGTTCTCACCGTCTACGACAGCTACGGCGGGTATGGCCACCCAGACCACATCCAGGTACATCGAGTCGGGCACGCGGCCGCCCTGCAGGCAGGAGTCGGGCGGGTGTTCGAGGTCTCGATGAATCGTGACCGGATCAAAACAATGCAAGCGATGCAACCGGACGAGGGTGAAGGTTCCGATCGGGGACCCCGGGATGATGATGATCGATTCGACATTGACAAGATCGGGTTGCCGGAGTCCGAGATCACTACCGCTGTCGACGTTGCCGATGTCTTGGACACCAAGCGAGCGGCGATGGCGGCTCACGCCAGCCAGATAGGTGAAGACAGCTGGTTCCTGGCTCTGCCACCCGAGGCATTTGCCGTGGCGTTCGGCACTGAGTGGTTCCGACAAGTACACCCCGAATTCTCCGGTGATCCAATAGCTGATCGAACCAGTTGGATCCTGGAGGGCCTGCCTCTCTGACCGGCTACGGTGGTGGCCCTATGAGACGCGATTACGAGTTCCTGACGGATCCGGAGACGGCCGAAGTTTTTGTCGGCGTCCGCCTCCGTGGCGTCGATGTCCTCAAATCGTCCATCCTCAATAAGAGCAACGGCTTCACGGGCAGAGAACGGGAGGAGCTCGGCCTATCTGGGCTACTGCCCGACAGCGTCGATGACATCTCGAACCAACTGCTCAGGGTCCAAGCTCAAATGGATCTGAAGACAACTGATCTGGGTCGTCATGTCTACCTGAACGGGCTGCTGGATCGCAACACGACTCTGTTCTACAGGTACCTCATCGACAACCTCGAGGACTTGGTTCCCATCATCTACACCCCGACGGTTGCCGAGGCGTCTCTCCACTGGAGTCGAATCTTTCGCCGCAGTCGTGGCCTCTACATCACCCCCCGGCATCGAGGATCGATCGCCGGCATTCTCAGAGCTCGTGCCTACGGTGAGCGGCCGATTGTCGTCGTGACCGACAACGAACGAATCCTCGGCATCGGCGATCAAGGCGCTGGAGGCATGGGTATCCCCGTCGGCAAGCTGGCTCTGTACACGGCGGCCGCCGGTATCCACCCCGATCGGACTATCCCCATTTGCCTCGACGTCGGCACCAACAACGAGGAGCTGTTGGCCGATCCGTTGTACATCGGCTACCGACACCGGCGCATCCGCGGCGACGAATACGACTCGCTGATCGCTGAGTTCGTTGCTGCCCTAAAAGAGGTCCACCCCGGTGCCATTCTGCAGTGGGAGGACTTTGCCAACCTGACGAGCTTCGCCAACCTTGCCCGCTACCGCGACGAATTGCCGTCGTTCAACGACGACATCCAGGGCACCGCGGCGATGACGGTCGCTGGTTTGATAGCGGCCGGCCGAGCGTCGAATCACTCCGTCGCCGATCACAGGGTTGTGATCCTCGGATCTGGCTCAGCCGGCGTTGGTATCCACGATCAGATTGTCGCGGCCCTGGTGGACGCCGGGCTATCCCCTCGAGATGCCCTTGATCGGGTTCTTGTTCTCGACTCACGGGGGCTAGTGGTCGACTCCAGATCTGACCTGACCGATGTCAAGAAGTCGGTTGCGGTCGACTCGGCGATGACATCGCAGTGGGACGGTGGCCCCCCTTGGAGCCTCGAAGAGGTGGTTGCCAACGCCAAACCGACTGCCCTCATTGGTGTCAGTGGCCAGCGAGGCGCATTCACGGAGTCTGTCGTAAGGACCGCAGCCGCCGATATCGATCGTCCAGTGATCATGCCGATGTCGAACCCGACATCCCATGCCGAGGCGACTCCTGCCGACATCATCAAGTGGACCGAAGGACGGGCTCTGGTAGCGACCGGTAGTCCATTCCCGCCGGTTCTCGAAGGGCACACAATCCATCGGATTGGGCAGGCCAACAACGTTTTTATCTTCCCCGGGATGGGACTCGGAGCGTTGGCGGCTCGGGCTACCAAGGTCACCGACGGCATGTTCCTGGCTGCAGCCAAGGCGTTGGCCGCCTCATTGTCGAAGTCGACTCTTGACGCTGGATCGCTCTATCCGCCCATCGGTCAGGTCCGTCAGGTGTCGAAGGTGGTGGCCACTGCGGTGTTCGCTCAGGCGGTCGCGGAGGGCGTCGGTGAGCCGGTTGCCGACATCAACACTGCTGTCGACGCCGAGATGTGGGACCCCGAGTACCTTTCCTATCGGGCCATCTAACTGCCTAGAGGACCCGCGGTAGATGGTGGTTGGGCGTTCGCTGGAGATCCGATTGATCCTGTCAAGACCGGAAGCGGTCGAATGGTTCGATCTGGACGCCGGCGGCGACCGCCATCTGGCGTGCCAGGCCGAGCGCAGCTGACAGATCGTTTGGTGTGACAAGAAGCTGCCGGAGCGGGTCCACGTCCGGAAGGTTTCCCAGTTCAAACTGGTTCGGGGCTACTTCGTCGATCTGGTCCCAAGTAATCGGAACGGCCACGGTTGGTTTGGAGCGAGGTCGCAGCGACCACGGAGCAACTGATGTCGCTCCCCAGCGGTTGCGCAGCCAATCGCAGAAGATTCGGCCGTCTCGATTCGCTTTGCGGAACTGGGCAGTCAGCAGATCCGGATGGCGGGCGGCGAGCAGGGCTGCGGTCAGCTGACCGAATTCATCGGCCTCAGCGACCTTGACTCGACGCGAGACCGCAGCCGTCACATGGAAGCCTTTGCTTCCGGTCGCCACAGGTATTGAGGTCAGGCCGAGTTCGTCCAGAAGTGCTTTGGTGGCCCAAGCCGCCTCGTGGATTGCACCGCCGGGAGTTGGGGGTGGATCCAGGTCGATGATCACACGATCTGGATGGTCGTAATCAGTAGCCGTCGTCGTCGGCATATGAAACGTGATCGTGTTCTGATTGGCCAGGTACTCAATGCCCGTCACGGCTGTGACCACAGGGTGGGTCGTGATGCCATCGGCGCGTTCCACGACGAACCTGTCGATGAAATCGGGGAAGTATTTGGCGGCATTCTTCTGCATGAATCCCTTCCCCGTGATGCCCTTGGGGAAACGTTCGAGCGTGAGTGGGCGATCGTTTAGATGGAACAGGAGCCGTTCTCCGACCGCACTGAAGTGGCTCACGACGTCGCCCTTGGTCGTTCCGCTCTCGGGGTACACGACACGTCCGGCGCTTGAAATGTGAACCATGAAGCGCAGGCTACCGGCGACGTCGTCCCATCCCGGCTCCGCCGAGGTCTATCAGGCTGGACCGTGCCGTCACCGGTTGACCGGGGGTCCTCGCAATATGTCCGCCATCCACGCTTCGTGTTCGATACCGGTCTCGGGGATCCAGGTATCTCGCCACCAGGTAGCCCCGGCGGCGGCCATCTCGCCCAGCCATTCGGTGAGGTCGGCACCTGGCGTGTGGGTTCCGGCAACGGCGTAGTCGAACGGCTCAGCCGAGGTCCGATGCTCACCGAGATACGACATGATCTCGGCAACGGACTCCGGGGTCGGCGGAGAGAACACATCGTTTTCTATGTCGAAGAGGATGGGGGCGATTCCATCCCACTGGGCAGCGCGGCGCACCGGTCTGCGTTGCGGCCACATTGCGGCGACCCAGATCGGGATCCGCGGTCTCTGAGCCGGCCGCGGCAAAAAGGTCACGGGTGCCAGGTCATAATGTTCGCCGTGGAATTCGTACGGTTCGCCGGTCCACAGTCCGGTGAGGATCTGGAGCCCTTCGTCGAGCATGTCGGCACGGGTGCGCAAGTCGATCTCTCCGCTAAAGCGGGTGAACTCGGGATCAGTAGGCCATCCGATGCCCACACCGAGAATGAGCCGGCCCTCGCTGAGTAGATCGACGCTGACGCACTCGCGCGACAGCTTCCACGGGTGGCGACGTGGAATCGGCGTGACCATGGACATCAGCCGGATGTGATCGGTTGTCACGGCGGCTGCTGCAAGCAGCACCCAGGGATCCGCCACCTCCGCTCCATCCCAGACCAAGATGTGATCCCAAACCGATATTCCATCCCACCCTGCCTGCTCGACCTGGTGGGCAAACTCGGCGAACTTCTTCGGGTCAGACCACATACCGAAGTTGGGAACATCTACGCAGTACTTCACAACACACCACCTTGTTCGCGGAGTTTCCCTCAGATTATCCGCCTTTGGTGACCCGGAGAAACCCGCAGAGCAATAGCGTTTGCCCTACGGAGAAGGGCCACGATGCTCTCAGTCATGTCGTGGAAGTCGTGGCTGTTGGCCATGGCAATCTTGGGATGCACGGCCTGCTCCGTGCCTGGATTGTGAACCACTGAGGGGAGCCTCCCGGGTGATGTTGTCACGCCCGCGCGCCGATGGCGGGACAATTCGCGAGCAGGTTCGCCGCGGGAGTCCCCGATTCCGCACGAGTCGCGTTCGCCGCGGCATTTGAGGGCGCGGCGGGCCCCGGAACGGGCGTCAGCGAGGCCATGATTCCGCACATGGTGGACCGAGTTGCGTAAGGCGCGTCTTGTGATTTGCCGCCCCTCGAATGCAGCGGCAGTATGCGACCAAGATGGCCGCTACCACTCCCTTGAAACCTGATGGGTCACGCCAAATACCGCCCTTGGTGCGAGCCCTGTTGGTTGTCGGTTTGCTCTATATCTTCCTCGGCGCGGTACGCCTGCTCGAAGGCGGCATCAAGGGCTTCGGCTCAGACTTCACCGACGCCCTATTCGGGGGAGTCAGTAATCCGCTCGCCGGCCTCGCAGTCGGAATCCTGGGAACTGTCCTAGTGCAGTCGTCGTCGGTCTCGACCACCACGATTGTCGGCCTCGTCGCGTCGGGCATCCTCAACGTCGAAAGCGCTGTCCCCATGATCATGGGCGCCAACATCGGCACAACGGTCACCAACACACTGGTGGCGCTGGCACATATGCGCCAGTCGGTGGAGTTCCGCCTCGCATTCACCGCGGCGACAATGCACGACTTCTTCAATCTCATGGCGGTGGCAATCCTGTTGCCCCTCGAAATGATCACCGGAGTGCTGTCAAAGACCGCCGGGGCGATCACGGAGGCGGTGTCGGGCGGCGATGTGGGCGGCTCCTTCAATAGCCCGATCAAGGGTGCGGTCAAGTGGCTTGGGAATCAGATCGAGTCGTTGATCGAGCCCCTCGTGGGCGAAGGCAACGTGTATGCCGCCGCACTGCTCATCGTCGGGATTGCATTGATATTTGTGACTCTGACGTTGATCACGAAGAACATGCGGGCGCTGGTTGCGCGGCGCATCGAGCAGTCGCTCAACGCGGCGCTCGCCAAATCGGGCTTGATCGGCCTCGTGGTCGGCATGATCATGACGATTGCGGTCCAGTCATCCAGCATCACGACCTCGATACTCATTCCGCTTGTCGCTTCGGGGATTCTCGTCGTGCGCAACGCGTATCCGATAACGCTGGGGGCCAACGTCGGCACGACGATTACTGCGCTGCTGGCCGCTCTGGGTACCGGTGAGGTCGACGGCATGACGATCGCGTTCGTCCACACTCTCTTCAACGCGTCGGCAATCGCGATTCTTTATCCATGGAGGAAGATTCGCTACATTCCAGTTCAGGCGGCAGAGCGCTTGGCGGACATCGCACTCGAACGCAAATGGCTGGCATTGGCGTACACCGGGACGATGTTCGTGTTGATACCGATCGCACTCATTGCTCTGCTCAGATAGGGAAAGACAATGCTCGAATTCTTCAGAAGCACCGGCCACACTGCCATCGAGTCTGTCGAGGAGATGCTCGTTGGCATGCTCCGCGACGGCTACGAGGTGTACTCAACCGCATCGGACGCGCTGTTCGGTGGCGGCAAATCCAAAGAAACCAAACAAGAAGTCCGCTCGACCGATCGTGGGATCAACGAGGCGCAGCGCGAGGTCCGCCGCGAGCTCATGATGCATGCGGCGGTCTCCGAGTCGGTAAACCTGCCCCTGGTCCTCAGTTACATGAGTGTGGTCAAGGATGCCGAGCGCATCGGCGACTACGCCAAGAACATCTACGACCTGGTCAAGTACGGCGCCAACTTCGAGGAAGTTCCCGACCGGGAGCAGCTCAACGGCTACCGCCTGGCTGTGGGTGACTTGATTAATCAGGCGGCAGATGTATTCGAGGTCCGTGACGAACACCGCGCTGCCGAGCTGGTGAACAAGGCCGACGGGTTCCTCGACGAGCATGATGCTGAGGTCAAGATCGCCTTCAACAGCGAAGGTCCCGTTGGCGATGCCGTAGCCAGGGCGCTGTACTTCCGTTTTCTCAAGCGGATTACCGCTCATATCATGAACCTGCTCACCGCGCTCGTCATGCCTGTAGATCAGCTGGACTACTACGACGAGACCAAGGAGGACCGCCGCACTACCAGCTGATACGACGGTCCACCGAGCGGTGCTGTTCCACGATGTGGAACAGCAGGCTATGGTTGAGGTTGTTCCCCCGTCGGAAAGAGAACCTCATGTCGGGTGTGCAATCGGTCCAACGAGCCTTTCAGATTCTCGAAGCGCTTGCTGTTTCTCCCGCCGGCGTGTCTGACATGTCGCGCCGGGTCCGGCTGCCGAAGAGCACCGTGGCGCGGCTGCTTGCCACGCTTGAAGAGTCGGCTGCCGTTGAGCGAACCCCCGACGGGGCTGCCTATCGAATCGGGCCGGCGCTGCGTGGATTGGCGGCGTCGATCGACGGTTCGCTGGGTATGGTCGAACTGGTGCGTCCCAGCCTGGCCCGCCTCGCCTCGCTCACCCGAGAAACCGCTGGATTCTCCGTAGCCGAGGGCTTTCGGGTGCAGTATCTGGCCCAGGTCGATAGCGATCGCAACATCCAGGTTCGTGATTGGACGGGCGAGCTGATTCCGCTGCATCTGGTGCCGTCCGGGCTGGCGATCATGGCCTACTGGCCTGCGGACCAGATCGACGAGTACGTCTCCCGGACGCTCGAGACAACGACTTCTCGCTCGATCACGGACCCCGACCGGCTGATCGCCCGGTTGACGGAGATTCGTGATGTTGGACACGCGTGGGGCCACGGCGAGTTTGCCGAGGGAATCAACTCAGTGGGCGCAGCAGTTGTTGACCAGGAGGGCACCGTACTTGGCGCGGTTCACATCCACGGACCGGCCTACCGTTTCCCGGTGGAAGGCGATGCCGAGCGCGTAGCTCACCTCGTGATGGATGCCGCCAATCGTTTGGCGGCGGCCGAGGCACGTCTCTCCTTGTGAGTTCCAAGTCCGGCCAGCTCGCCGTTACGTGCGTGACTGCGTTTTGCCGTTGCCGGATCGACGAGCTTTTGTCAGGCGAGTGACGACCGCGGAAGCTCGCGCCGGCATCGGTATCCACGGCCTCTGTTCCTCTGGCGATATCGGTGGGTCACCGACGGCTATCTGATAGAGGGCGAAGATACCGACGAGAGCGTGTGTCATTGCCATCACGACGAAGAATCCCGAGGCGCCAACTGTGTCGAGCGCCCAAGCCGCTACCAACGGTCCGAGGATGGCGCCGATACCACCCACGAACACGTACAGCGCGCTTGCCGAGACGGCTTGGTTGACGCCGACCACATCGCTGATGTGGCTGAGCGTTATCGAGTACATCGGGAACGTCAGGCCGCCGAAGAGGAACATGACGAGAGTGAGGTGGCCGAAGCTCGGAGTGTCGGTGAACGAGCCGAACGCTGCCACGACCGCCGCCAGACCCGTGACAAGAAGCAGGGCGCGCCGCCGCGGCATGTGGTCCGACATGTGGCCGATCGGCCATTGCCAGGCGACTGAGCCGACAAGGGCCGCGCCCATGATCAAGGCGACCTCTCCCGTTTCGAACCCAATGCGAGTCGCATAAACAGGGCCGATTCCGACCAAAGCCCCATTGGTTATGCCGACTCCGAGTCCACCGACGATTCCTAGCGGGGCGAGTCTCCAAAGTGTTGATGCTTTGAGTGGCTCGATTGCGTGGAACGCCGGCCCGGCACCCTGTGACAGGGTGATGGGCACAACGGCGAGTGAGACGAATAGGGATGCCAGTACAAAGAGCTTGAAGCCGTTTGGGCTCGAGATTCCGAGGAAGAGCTGCCCAATGCCGAGGCCCCCCATCATCACGAGCATGTATACCGACAGCAGCCTGCCTCGGGTCTCATTGGTCGCGGTCTGGTTGAGCCAGGACTCAGAAACCACGTAGAGGCCGGCCATGCAGAAGCCGAAGGTGAATCGCATTGCGGACCACACGGCCGGGGTGACAAAGACGCTGTGCACGAGCGGCGACGCCGAAGCGAGAGATGCCAGAGCAGCGAATACGCGGACGTGGCCAACCTTCTCGAGCGTCCGTGGCACGACCCGCGAGGCCAACAAGAAGCCGGCGTAGTAGCTCGCCATCACGATTCCGGTCGATGTCGTCGCGAAACCCTCGAGCTCCGAGCGGATTCCGAGCAAGGTCCCGAGCAGGCCATTGCCGAGCATCAGTAGACCCAGCGCGGCAAAAAGGCCTCGACTAGCCGTTATTGTCCCGGTTGCCCGTTGACGATCGGTGGTCACTCCTGGAGGCCGATTGATTTGATGGCGTGGCCCACTCCTTCGGGACGCATGGCACGGTGGGCGTCGCGGTCAAGTTCGATTGCTCGCAGTAACCAAGTCTCCATCGGCGCTACGGCGACACTATCGAGATTCACGTGCAGGAAGAACGCTTCCTGGGTCGCCGCCTCGTAGCCCTGCTCGGCGTGTTCCATTGAGTGGAAGAGATGCAGCTTTTTGGCATCGACTCCCAGAATTGTTGTGC
The DNA here is from genome assembly GCA_024226255.1 of bacterium. GTDB lineage: Bacteria > Actinomycetota > Acidimicrobiia > Spongiisociales > UBA5794 > JAHEJX01. The sequence continues at coordinate 16,369 of JAAELU010000567.1, forward strand.
GGAAGACAAGGGGGTCGTTGAGCTTGAGTTCTCGCAGATAGCGGATGTGGGTTTCGACGGTATAGAACGTGCCACGGGTCTGTTCGCGGTACTCCTCGCCGAAACCGGCCTGCATCATGTAGGCATCGGAGGCCTCCCCAAATGCCACGGCGTAGTAGCCCTCGTTCATGTGGCCGTTGTAGTCAATCCAGCCCGGCGCCACCCGAACCCGATACGCCTCGAGCGGAGATGGATTTTTGGCTGCCACGTTCACCTGCCAGCTGTTGCGGCCCGGTTTCTTGGAGGGCCTATCGAGTTGAGGAACTGTAGCCGACGAGCCGTGTGTAGGGAACCACGAATTCGCGTGACGAGAGGAGGTCCGCGGCGCGTGCCAGCGCTCGGGATCGCGCCATGTCGCGGGTTGCCGCTTCGATTAGAGTCGAGACGCTTTTGTAACCAATCCAGAGGGGCCGCGCCTTGTCTTCATCCGTCCCGAGCGATCTCGATATCGCACAGGCAGCAACCGTTCAACCGATCGCCGATATTGCGGCTTCGATCGGTATCGAGTCTGACGAACTGATTCCTTTTGGCTCGACCAAAGCGAAGGTCCACCTCGACATCTTGAAACGTATCAGAGCCAACCCGACCGGCAAGTACGTTGACGTGACGGCGATCACCCCGACGCCACTGGGGGAGGGCAAGACCACAACGACAGTTGGCCTCGTGCAGGGACTTGGCCTTCTTGGCAAGAAGGCGATTGCTGCCATTCGGCAACCATCGATGGGACCCACCTTCGGGATCAAGGGTGGTGCCGCCGGCGGCGGCTACAGCCAGGTTGTTCCGATGGAGGAATTCAACCTGCACCTGACCGGTGACATCCACGCCATCAGCGTCGCCCACAACTTGGTGGCAGCCGCGATCGATGCCCGGTGGTACCACGAGAGCCGCCGCAACGATGAGGAGTTGGCCGCTCTCGGTCTCGAGCGCATCGGCATCGACCCCAACCGCATCTCGTGGCGTCGCGTGCTCGACGTCAATGACCGTGCCCTGCGCAACACCATCGTCGGCCTGGGTGGCTCTGCCGATGGCATCCCTCGTGAAACCGGTTTTGACATCACCGTAGCCAGCGAGCTCATGGCGATTCTCGCCCTTGTCGATGGCACTGACTACGCGAGCGCCCTCAAGGATCTGCGGGCGCGGTGCGCCCGGGTTGTTGTCGGATCAACGTCGAAGGGCAAGTCGATCACCCTCGAGGATCTCGGCGTCGCCGGCGCTGTCACAGTGCTCTTGAAGGACGCTCTGCACCCAACACTCATGCAGACTCTCGAGGGTCAGGCCACCATGATCCACGCCGGGCCGTTCGCCAATATCGCTCACGGCAATTCGTCGATTCTGGCGGATCGGGTGGCGCTGCAACTCGGCGACTACGTCGTCACCGAGTCGGGTTTCGGGGCGGACATGGGCATGGAGAAATTCTTCAACATCAAGTGCCGGGTCTCTGGGCTGGTGCCGGACGCTGTCGTTCTGGTTGCAACGGTCCGGGCGCTCAAGACACACGGCGGCGGCCCCAAGGTGGTGCCCGGGCGTCCGCTCGATGAGGCCTATACATCCGAGAACCTCGAACTCTTGGAGGCCGGCCTCTCCAACCTCGCGGCCCACATCGACAATGCGAAGAAGTTCGGAATCACGGTCGTCGTTGCGGTCAACTCGTTCTACACCGATACCGAGGCAGAGATCGAGCTCGTCAAAAAGGCGGCAATCGAGGCCGGGGCTGCTTCGGCGGTGACTTCCGACCACTGGGCCGATGGGGGCCAGGGTGCACTCGAGCTGGCGAAGGCAGTGGTTGCGGCCTGCGACGAGCCTTCCGACTTCCACTTCCTCTATCCAGATTCAGCTGTCATCAAAGAGAAGATCGAGACGATCGCCCGGGACATCTACGGTGCCGGCGCCGTCGAGTACTCACCGTTGGCCAGTCGCCAGATTGCTGAGTTCGAGTCGGCAGGGTTGGGTGATCTTCCTATTTGTATGGCAAAGACCCATCTCTCGATGAGCCATGACCCGACCCTCAAGGGCGCCCCGTCGGGATTCACGGTGCCGGTGCGCGAAGTCAGGGCCTCTGCAGGGGCTGGGTTCATCTACCCGCTGCTCGGTGAGATGCGCACTATGCCGGGCCTCGGTACGAGGCCGGCCTACCTGAATGTCGACATCGACGAGGACGGGAACATTGTCGGCCTCTTCTAGGCCGATTGTCCCCGCCCTGCGGGGTCGCACCCGATTAGGGTCGAGGCGATCGAGGACCGAGGGGAGGTGATGAGATGGCACGCAACAAGCAACGGCTAACTACTCCGCTGGTGCGGACAGAGGCCGGGTTGGAACCAGCCACCTGGGATGAAGCCTTGGCCAAGGCGGCCGCCGGCTTCGAGGCGATCCGCGCCAGGCTCGGAGGAGATGGTTTCGCCGCTTTCAGTTGCTCGAAGGCTACGAACGAGACGAACTACATGGCTCAGAAGTTCGCTCGGGTGGTCATGGGCTCGAACAACGTCGATTCGTGTAACCGCACCTGACACGCTCCCTCCGTCACCGGTCTGGTGGCAGTGCTCGGAGCGGGGGGCGGGACCTCCTCATACGAAGAGATCGAGTCCACAGAGTTGATAATTCTGTGGGGATCGAACCCGCGCGAGGCGCACCCGATCTTTTTCCATCACCTCATGAAGGGTGTTCGCAACGGAGCCGAGATGTACACGATCGATCCGCGGCGCACTACGTCGGCACAATGGGCTGACACCTGGATGGGGCTCAACGTTGGATCGGACATTGTCTTGGCCAACGCGGTCGGACGCGAAATCATCGCCCAGGACCTGCACAACAAGGAATTCATCTCTCATTCGACAAGTGGATTCGAGACGTACGCCGCAAGGGTTCAGCCATACACCCTTGAGTATGCGAGAGAGATCACGGGAATCCCGGCCGAAGCGATCCGGCAACTGGCCTATGACTACGCCACGGCCAAGACCGCTCAACTGTGCTGGGTGCTCGGAATCACCGAGCACCACAACGGGACTGACAACGTCCTCGCCCTCATCGATTTGGCTTTGCTGACGGGGCACGTCGGGCGTTTCGGCTCCGGCCTGGTTCCGATCCGTGGGCAAAACAACGTCCAGGGTGGCGGCGATATGGGTGGCCTGCCCAACAAGTACCCGGGCTATCAGGACGTCGAGGACCCGGCATCGCGCTGCAAGTTCGAAGAAGCGTGGGGTTGCGAGCTGAACCCTGTCGACGGCCGCCACATTTCGCTGATGTTCGACGCCATGGAAGAAGGAACGATCCGCGGCCTCTACGTGGTTGGAGAGAATCCAGCGCAGTCTGAAGCTGACGCCGACCGAATTCGCAAGCTGCTTGCCAACCTCGAATTCATGGTGGCGCAGGACATCTTTCTGACCAAGACTGCGGCAATGGCCGACGTTGTCTTCCCCGCCGCGGTCGGATGGGCCGAATCTGAGGGGACTGCCACCAGCTCCGATCGTCGGGTGCAGCGAATCCGCGCCGCGCTACAACCGCCCGGCGAGGCCAAACACGACCACGAGATCATTGCGATGCTCGCCAATGCAATGGGACACGATTGGGGCTCACCATCCGCGTTCGAGATCTGGGAAGAGCTGCGCTCGCTGTCGCCGATGCACTACGGCATGACTTACGAGCGCCTCGAAGAGCTCGGCGGAATTCAATGGCCATGTCCTGATCTCGATCATCCGGGGACGCCGTTTCTCCACTCATGGTTGTGGGAGGACACGCTGCCCAGGGAGCCCGCACCCTTCAAGCCTGTGGACTATGCACCTCCCATCGACCCGCTCTCCGAGGACTATCCGATCCGTCTCACCACGGGCCGTCGGCTCGACTCGTACAACACCGGAGTCCAGTCCGGTGGATATCAGTCGCCGATCCGTCACGGTGGTGTGTTGGACATGGCGCCGGCCGATGCGGCCCGCCTCAGCGTCGGCGAGGGTGAGGTCGTCCGGATTGCGTCCCGGCGTGCCAGCATCGAGGCCCCGGTGCGCTTCGATTCGGCTCTGCGGCCCGGGCTGGCCTTCATGTCTGTCCATCATCCCGACGACGCCGACGTGAACCGGCTCACCATCGACGCCTGGGATCCGCAGGCTGGAACCGCCGAGTTCAAGGCGACCGCCATTCGTGTAGACAAGATCACGGTGTAGGAGCGGTATGGATCTTCGCCTCATGGACGCCACAGCCACAGCGGATGAGATAGCCGCAGTTGATGTGGTGCTCGGACCTCCCGAGTCGGGATGGACCGGCGGCGTGATGACCGCGGCCGATACCCGTTTGGCGCAGGGTGGCTATCACGCCGCGGCGGCTCAACGACACCTGTTGCTGCCGGCTTTGCTGCAGGTCCAGTCGGAGATTGGCTGGATCAGTGAAGGCGCCATGAATTATGTGTGTGTCCGCCTCCAGGTCCCCCCGGCGGAGGCACACGGCGTTGCCACCTTCTACGCCCTGTTGTCCACAACCAAGCGTCCAGACCGTGTTGCCCATGTGTGCGACGATGTCGGCTGTCGCGATCGCGGCGGTGGGGCAATTCTCGAGGCGTTCGGTGATCGTGACGATGTCGTGCCTAGCCCGTGCCTTGGCCAGTGTGATCGGGCACCGGCAGTCTTCGTGCAGCGGGCCGGCGAATCCGATGTCGTGCTTGGCAATTCCGAGCCGATGGAGGTGGAACTCGTTCTCGGCGGCGGCTCTGCCCCACCGCCTCCCGTGACCGCTCCCCAGGTAGGCGATGGCAGCCTCCGTTTGTTACGTCGAGTCGGTGTTGTCGATCCGGCCGGCCTTGATTCGTACCGAAGTCACGGCGGCTACGAGGCATTGATTCAGGCTATCGGCATGAGTCCCGGCGAGGTGATCGCCGAGGTCAAGGTTTCCAATATCCGGGGCCGCGGCGGCGCCGCGTTTCCGATGGGAATCAAATGGGAGGGTGTCGCCGCCGCCCCCGAGTCTGAGCGCTACCTGATCTGTAACGCCGACGAGTCGGAGCCCGGCACGTTCAAGGATCGAGTGTTGATGGAAGGTGATCCTTTCGCGCTCGTGGAGTCAATGACAATCGCCGGGTACGCGGTGGGCGCCACGAAGGGATACATCTACGTGCGCTCCGAGTATCCAGTGGCCCGGCAACGCCTCGAGGGTGCGATAGCGGCTGCTCGCGATGCCGGCCTGCTGGGCTCCGACGTGGCCGGCTCCGGCTTTGCCTTCGACCTCGAGGTCCGCAGCGGGGCGGGCGCTTACATATGTGGCGAAGAGACGGCTCTGATGAATTCGATCGAGGGCTACCGGGGCGAGCCCCGCAACAAGCCACCCTTCCCGACTCAGGTAGGCCTCTTTGGCAAGCCGACCGTGATCAACAACGTCGAGACTCTGATGAATGTGCCCGACATCATTGCCGACGGTGGTGCTGCCTTCGCCGCTCTGGGCACCGAGCAGTCGACTGGCACGAAGCTCTTCTGCCTCGCCGGTGACATCGCTGCGCCCGGCGTGTATGAGGTGCCGTTTGGGGTGACCCTTGGTGACGTCATCGAATTGGCCGGAGGCGTCACCGGTTCGGGCGTCCTCAAGGCGGTTCTGCTGGGAGGTGCCGCCGGGGTGTTCGTCGGAACTGAACATCTCGACATGCCGCTCACTCTCGAGGATGCGCGGTCTCGCAACGCGACTCTGGGTTCCGGCGTTGTGATGGTCTACGACGACACGACAGATTTTCGAGCCATTCTGCGCCGTGTCGCCGAGTTCTTCCGCGATGAGTCTTGCGGTCAATGTGTGCCGTGCCGTGTCGGCACGGTGCGCCAGGAAGAGCTTCTGGCCCGCCATCTGGGCGGGGAATCGCTCGACGCCGACCTGCTGGCCGAGTTAGCCCAGGTGATGGGCGATGCCTCGATCTGCGGTCTCGGCCACACCGCGTCCGGTGCCATACAGAGTGCTCTGCAACTCGGATTGGTCGGAGACTGATGTGAACGAAGTCGCTCTCAACATCGACGGTGTTGCCGCAAGCGTCCCGGAGGGCTCGACGATCCTCGAGGCGTGTCGCTCGGTCGACAAGCCGCAGCCCACGCTCTGCTACTTGGAGAACCTGACGCCGGTCAATGCCTGCCGGGTCTGCGTCGTCGAGGTGGAGAACAATCGGCTTCTGGTGCCGTCGTGCTCGCGGCCCGTTGAAGAGGGCATGGTGGTGAATACAGACACTGAGCGAGTGCGTCATTCCCGCAAGATGGTCTTCGAATTCGTGGCGTCGTCCGTCCAGATGGATCTGGTCGACGAGGAGACCAGGGAGTGGATGGACTACTACGGGGCCGATCCGTCCCGATACGGCAACCCCGCCGCTTCGTCGCTTGACCGCGACAGCCGACATCCCGGTCACCATCCGATCCCGGATGGTTCGGAAGCTGCCAACGTGCATCAGCCGATCAAGGTCGACAACGATCTCTACGTTCGGGACTATTCGCGGTGCATCCTCTGCTACAAGTGCGTCGAAGCGTGTGGTGAGGACGCCCAGAACTCATTCGCCATTGCCGTCTCGGGTCGCGGGTTTGATGCCCGGATCTCAACGGAGTTCGACACCCCACTCACCAATTCGGCTTGTGTCTTCTGCGGCAACTGCATTGGAGTATGTCCAACGGGAGCGTTGATGTTCCGCAGCGAATACGAGATGCGCAAAGCCGAGATCTGGGATGAGGATGAGCAGTCGGTGACTCGCACGATCTGTAGCTACTGCGCGGTCGGCTGCAATCTCGATCTCCACGTCCAGGACAACCGCATCGTCAAAGTGACCTCGCCGATTGACCATTCGATCACCGATGGCCACCTGTGCATCAAGGGCCGCTTCGGGTACGAATATGTGCAGGACCTTGGTGAGATGGCCAGCACCCCTATCGACATCGTGCTTGCCCGCGCCAGAACGACCTGAGGCGAGCCGTGATGAAGGAACTACTGGGACTAGGCCGTTCGCCACGGGTTCGCCCTTCACCGTTCCTCTAGGCAACCATGCCCGCTGGAGCCCAAACGTTCACCGTCTACAACCACATGCTGCTGCCGATGCGGTACACGTCTTCGCTCGACGAGTATGAGGCGCTGATCACCGGTGTCACGATTTGGGACGTTGGAGCAGAGCGCCAGGTGGAGATCCAGGGCCCCGATGCAGCCGCTCTGACCCAGTACCTGTGCACCCGAGACGTGTCCCGAATCCGACCCGGCCAGGCTTGCTACACATTCGTGTGCAATCACGCCGGTGGCATTCTCAATGACCCTGTGCTGCTCAAACTGGCCGAGGACCACTACTGGCTGTCGCTGGCCGATAGCGACGTGCTCCTGTGGGCCCAGGCGATTGCGGCAGAACGCGGCATGGATGTCGCGGTGCGCGAACCAGACGTCTCGCCACTCCAGGTACAGGGTCCCAAGTCCGGCGATCTCATCGGTGACGTGTTCGGGCCGGACACCCGCGATCAGAAGTACTACAACTTCGTCGAGACCGAACTCGACGGTGTGCCGATGGTGGTCGCGCGCACTGGCTGGAGCGGTGAATTCGGATATGAGGTGTTTCTACGAGACGGCCCCAAGGGAACCTGGTTGTGGGATCGGTTATTCGCCGCCGGAGAGAGTCATGGTGTCAAGCCCGCCAGCCCTAACCAGATCCGGCGGATCGAGGGAGGCATCCTCTCGTACGGCACTGACATGGACCAGACGGTGACGCCGCTGGAACTCGGTTTCGGAAGGTTCGTTCAGTTCGACGGCGCTGAAGACTTCGTCGGCAAAGCGGCTCTACTCACCCAAGCTGCTCGCGGAATCGATCGTCGGCTCACCGGGATCCGCATCGGCGGTGACCCGGTTCTGTCGAATAGCGCGCACATGGACGTGCAGCTCGATGGCCGATCCGTCGCGAGGCTCACTTCGATGGTCTATTCCCCGCGCTTCGACGCCAACCTGGGATTCGCCTTCGTCGAATTGGGCTGTGCCGCGCCGGGCTGCGAACTCGAGATCATCACGTCAAATGGTGGACTTCTAGGTATCGCCGAGGCGATTCCCTTTGTGGAGCCGACGAAGTCGATCTAGCCGGCTCGATACCCGGCCAAGAAGAAACCGATCCCGATCAGCCAAACGATTGATCCAATTGCCGCCCAGGCGTCGCCGACACGTATTGCTGAAATGAGGAAGAAGACCCCGCTGAGAGCGAACGCGGTCCAGCCCATGATGGCTAGTCGATTGTTTGGCATCACGAGGATTGTGGCGGCACATCGGTGCAGCCGCAATCGATCCGGATTCGTCAGTCCCCAGCGAGTGACGTTGACGCTTCCTGGCTAGCCTCTCCCCAACCTGCATCCATATCCGTATCGGGGGAGCCGCCAGTGAAGATCACCGAAGTAATCGAAGTCAGCCGACCCATCGATCAGGTGTGGTCGCTTTTTCAGGATGTACCCGATCTGGCCACCTGCCTCCCGGGAGCCGAGCTCACCGAGGACAAGGGCGACGGCCAGTACGCCGGCAATGTGTCAGTGAAGTTGGGCCCGATGACGGCGATGTTCGAGGGGCAGGCGACGGTCACGGCTGACGTCGCGGCCAAAGCCGGGAAAGTCACCGGCAAGGGTGTCGATAAGCGTGGCGGCAGTCAGGCCCAGATGAAGGTCGACTACGCGCTACAAGAGATGGATGGCGGCACCCGAGTGACCGTCGACGCCGATGTGATGCTCGCCGGGGCCGCCGCCCAATTCGGTCGCACCGGGCTCATTCAGGAGATGTCCAAGCGAATCATCGGTGAGTTCGTCGAGTGTGTCGAGGCGAAGCTGGCGGCGACGACTGTCGAGGAAGCCGCCGAAATAACGGCAGGTGAGGTCAAGGGTTTCTCACTCTTCCTCTCCAGCTTGTGGGCAACGGTCCTCGGATTCTTCAAGCGGCTGTTCGGAGCCAAGGACGGCGGCTCTTAGTTGTTCTGCTGCGGGTTGAGCAGCTCGCGGTAGGCCTCGAGCGCCTTGCGGTGGCCTTTGGCTCCTGACCCAACCACGCCGCCGGTGCGCGCCTTCTTCACTGCGTCCTCGAGCGTGTCCAACAGTCCGTAGATGTCCGATTCGGGACCGGCATCCCTGAGCGCATGGAAAGCGATGTGGATGGTCGCGATCGTTTCGCTGACCTTCTCGAATTCCTTGTTCACCTTGGCTCTGGCTTTGTCTAGTTCTTCACTCATGGGTGCAGTGTCGCCGTTCTGGCGGATGCTCGCCACCAGCAGTGGCACAATGGGGCTGTGACTGAGACATGGACTGAAGAGCTGACCGACACGACGACGGGTGACGGTGACCACGATCGCTTCGCTCACTACGTGCGCAAAGCCGACATCGTGAGGTCCAATGTCGAAGGCGTACCGGTGCAAGCACTGTGCGGCAAGGTGTGGATTCCCAATCGCGATCCCGACCGTTACCCGGTGTGTCCGACATGCAAAGAGATCCATTCCAAGCTGTTCGGTTCTGGCGAATAGCTCCACGTGGCCGGGTCAGGGCAGCTTCTTGGAAGCCCTAGAGTCAATCGCATGCAGGTAAAGGTCACCGAGGCGGCGTTGGAGCTGGCTCGCAAGAAGGGCGGCATGGTCGCTCTCGATTTCATCAAGCCGGTCGGCTGAGGCAAGCCGGCGGAGGTGTCGGTCGACACCAACACGGACGGCAAGAACCTCAACCCGTACGAGCGGATGCCGTACGAGGGCGTTGAGTTCCTCTTGCCACGCAATCTGATGCGATGGGCTGCCGACGTAACGGTCGACGCGAGACGATCGTTGCTCGGCACCCGTTTCATCGTGCAAGCCGGGCACGCTCACAACCCCACCTGACAACACGGATAGGGTCTCGGTCGGGACTCCACGGACATGCGATTCATCAAACCTTTCTGGGCAGGTATTGCCGACGGCACGGTCACCGTTGCCTTTCGCCGTTGGCGTCGGCCCACCGTCGTAGCCGGACGTCCGTACCGTACCGGTGGCGGCAGAATCGAGGTTCTGTCTGTCGATGTTGTCGATCCCGAATCGATCAGCGCTGCCGACGCTCGGAGGGCGGGGCATCAGTCCGCGGACGACGTGCGAGCCCAGCTCCGCGACGAACCGGATTGGTCGGTCTACCGGGTCGAGTTCCGGTTTCTCGACGAACCCGACCCGCGTGAGGTTCTCGCCAAAGACGACCAGTTGTCCGCACGGGACATCGCTGAGATCGACAGGCGGCTCGATCGCCTCGATTCCGCGAGCAAACAAGGGCCGTGGACGCGCCGGTACCTTCGCCTGATTGCCGACATGCCCGAGGTGCGAGCACCCGACCTCGCCGAGTCGGTCGGACGCGAGACGCAGCCGTTCAAGCTCGACGTGCGCAAACTCAAGAGCCTGGGTTTGACGTTGAGTCTCAATCCCGGATACCGGCTGTCGCCTCGGGGACAGGCGTACCTGGCATTGTTGAGTTCCACCTAACTCCCGGCGGAGGTAGCTTGATCAGGGGATTCGACGCCATCCTCATCCGGCTTGTCGCCCGACTCGTCCTGCGAGCCGCGAGCACGGTCTCCGGCCCTTTCCTCCATCACATGTTCGACGCCGGGGTTGTAGATGCCTTCGATTAGGCCGAGGCTGGAACCTCTGTACTTCGCCTCGGTCTTGTAATGGATCCAGCCTCGGCCCTCAGCCCATAGGGCCAGCCGATGTAGTCCGTACCCCAGAGCGACAAGTACCAGGACCAGGCCGAGCCACCACATCTCAGCCCGCAGCAGCTTCCAGCGGGTGACCGCAGCAGAATTGGTTGCCCTCAGGGTCGGCGTAGATGTTCCAGACGAAGCTCGGCACTGTGTGTTGGGCGACGAATGACCCGCCAAGCGACAACACTTGGGCTGTCAGTGTCTCGAGGTCCTCGTGGTATCCGTCGAGGTGCAGCTTGTTCTTGCCGGGGGTCGGATCGGGGACCTTCTGAAAGGCAACCTTCCAGCCGCCCTCACGCTGTGGTTGCAGCCACACGAAGTCTGGATAGTCGTGCAGGACTTCCACATCCAGCAGCGCCATCCAGAACTCGGCGAGCAGCTTGGGATCGTGGCAATCGAAGGCCACGGTGTTGATCTGCGGGGCGGTGAATTCGGTTGCGTCCATATCGCAACGCTAGCCCGACATGGACGCAACATCATGGGGGCTACGACAGAGGAGAGGCCTCGGCCCGAAGTGCCCTGGTTATTGCACAGCCACACGGCGGACTCGCCGTAGTCTTTCCTCGATGAAACGGACCATGACGCCCACACGGATAGCACTGGCGGCTCTGGGGAGTTTTGCTGTTGCCTATGTTGCGATTGGCCTCGTCGGCTGGGGCCCACCTGCCTCCAATGAATCACCGATCGGTGAGATCTCCCGATGGTGCGAACGTGTCCGCGACGGGCTGATGCGCGAACCGGTGAATACGTTGGGGAACCTGGGCTTCGTGGCTGCGGGCCTGATCATGTTCCGCGTTCTGGCTCGCGATCGATCGGCTGCTGTGCCCGCCGGCAATCGCTTCTACGGGCATCAACCGCTTGCTCTGCTCTACGCCGCGGCTGCAGTCTTCCTTGGTCCCGGATCGATGGTCATGCACGGGACCCACACCTTCTTCGGCGCCTGGATCGACAACCTATCAATGGTGGCGTACATATTGATCCCGTGGCTGTTCAGTCTGTCGGTCTTGGGTCGATGGAGTGACGTCACGTTCTTCAAGGTCTACGGAATCGTCGTGGCCGCCTACGCCTTTGGTTATTGGTTCTTTGGAGCCGACCTGGGCATAGGCCTCCAGCTCTTTGATGTGTCGATCGCGATCTGGATCATTTCGGAGGTTCTGTATCGATGGTGGTCTCCGGCGGCCCGACTCTGGTCGGGGCTCGTCGGATTTGTGGTCGCCGCCGTCTTTGGGATCACACCAGTCGAGATCCTCGGCAATCTCGGCGACCACTGGTGGATGGTCCTGTTCTGGGTGCCGGGCGCCATCGCCAAAGGACCCGCCACCGGGAGGCGCCAATACACCCCATGGTTCTGGGCCGGAATTGGCTCATTCCTCGTGGCCTACACAATCTGGCTGACCGGAACGAACGAGCACTCATGGTGCCGGCCGGACTCACTGCTACAGGCTCACGCCATCTGGCATCTGCTGACTGCCCTGGCTACGTGGTGCTTCTTCATGTTCCTGAGGACGGAGCACGAGGTCGAACGTCGAGCTGTTTCCGCCCAACTAGGCCGTCGGTGACGACGGAGATCTGCGGCGCACAACCAATGATGTGGACAATCCGGGTGTCACTAGCCCTCTTTGAGCTAGACACTCTCCGTGTTCGTGGCGTATGCTCTCAGTTACTTCCGGAGACGAAATGGTGGTGGAACCCATGAGGAAATCCTTTGGCGTGATCGTTGTCGCGCTAGTGGCAGCGATGTCGTTCGCGGGCGTGGCGCTCGCAGAAGAGGCCGACGGAGACTCCGAGTCGCAGATAGCGGCGCCCGTTGTGGTTGTTGATGAAGAGAGTGGCCTGGTCAGGATCGCCATCCCCATCGACGGCGAGCTTCCCGAGGGATGTCTCGAGGACGACGACGAGACGCTGACCCAAGATGACGATGCTGAGGGAGATGACGGGGACGAAGCTGCCGATCCGGAGGAAACCGTGACCTACGGGCCCGGCGACTGCATCGAATTCGTTATCGAACATCCAAGTGGGAAGACCCACCATGGTGCCGTTGTCTCGACGGTCGCCAAGAATCTGCACCCTTCAATGCTCAACGGCATCAAGAAGGGCGAGATCATGCGGATGGTCGCCAAGACCGGCAAGATCGCCGACGACGGTGATGACGACGACGACGGCGACGGCAAGGCTGACAAAGAAGAGCGCAGGGCCGACCAAAGAGAGCGCAAGGCCGAGAGAGCAGAGCGCAAGGCGCAACGCAAGGCCGACCTCGAGGAACGCAAGGCGCAGCGCAAGGCCGACCAGGCAGCACGTAAAGCCGACCGTTCTGCCAACAGGGGCAACAGGGGCAAGAGGAACCGCTAGGCAGATCCAGGAATCGAGATCGAAGGCTCTCCTCATTGCGAGGGGAGCCTTCCTTCGTTGGATGCTTGCGGACGGGCGTGGAGTATGGAGTAGTCAGTAATCAGTATTAGGTATTGCGCTCAACGGTCCCCGTCCGCGGCTCCCCCTACTGGTGCTCGTTGAGCGGCTGTTCGGCGACCAGCGAGAGCTGGGAATTCAACTCGACCGAGCAACTCTCGGTGTGATCGATGCCCAACGTGGCGTCGCCGACGTTGCTCGCTGTCCAGACGTCCGACGAGAAGGTCGGTCGTGTGTCGAGTACCTCGGTGTACCACTCAACAGAGCGTTTGTATCTGTGATGCAGACGATCCGTTGCGGTTCACTGGTCTCCTTCGAGGTCGCCGGCCCAATCGAACTCGGCGCGGTATATGGTGCCCCATGATCGTTGCCCTCACAAGACCGACGGGACCGGAACTTCTCGAGTGCGAACTGACGCACGTCGACCGAGTCCCGATCGACGCGGCGCGGGCTTCTACCCAGCACGATGACTACCTCGATGTCCTGCGTGCACTGGACGTGGATGTTGTCGAGCTTTCACGGCTCGAGCATCACCCTGATGCGGTCTTTGTTGAGGACACAGCCCTGGTGCTCGACGAGGTCGCGGTGATGCTCCGTCCCGGAGCTGAGTCTCGCCGGGGCGAGCTCGCTTCTGTTGCGGCAGCTCTTGATGGCTACCGACAGGTCGTGGCAATGGAAGCGCCTGCAACGCTCGATGGGGGCGACGTCATCGTGTTCGGCCGACGGATCCTGGTCGGCGAAACCACTCGTTCCAACGCTCTCGGCATTGCCGCCCTCGGCGCGCTGCTCGATCCGTTCGGCCACACGGTTGAAGGCGTGCCGGTCCAGGGGGTACTTCACCTCAAGTCGGCGGCGACCGTCGTGGACCCCGACACGTTGATCGTGTACCCGGACTACGTGAACCTCGATTTCCTGGGAGCGAAGCTCATCGCGGCTCATCCCGATGAGCCCCAGGGAGCCAACGTAGTTCGCGTCGGCGATTCACTGCTCGTTGACGCCTCGGCGCCTCGAACCATCGCTCGACTCCGTGAGCACGACGAGAGCCTTGTCGAAGTCCATGTGGACGAGTTCGCCAAAGCCGAAGGCGCCATCAGTTGTAAGGGCATCATCTTCGACACGTAGGTTGGGGCCGGCGCCTGTAGGCGAGGGCAGCGTTCGTCTGCATTGGGCGCAGCGGTTGGGGACAATTCGATCAGGCTGCCTAGATCTCTCCTGACGTCGGATGTCACTGATCGGTCTTCGAGCACCGTGGCTCAATGCGACCTGAAACGGCTCACCCATCGGGCATTGCCGAGATCCGGGCCGGCACCGTTGGAGATCGTTCCATTCGGATGCGAGCAACAACCGTTGACTCGACGCCCACGGCCACGGACGTCCCTTCACTCACCCGGACAATCGGGGTGATAGCCAGCGAGATGCACTACGTCATTGAGATGGCTGCCGTAGGTCACGACCTTCCGTTCCACGTCGGACAAGATCGCGCCCACTTCCAGAACGTGCAATAGCTGAAACCAATACGTAGCCCATGGGCATTCCCATCGAACGCCCAGCCTCCCCTAATCTGTTCCCCATGTGTCGATCCATCAGACCCCTCAGCAATTACGAGCCGCCGGCCACCGATGATGAGGTGGAAGCCGCCGCACTGCAGTTCGTCCGCAAAGTGAGCGGCAGCCGCGATCCTTCGCAGGTCAACAGGGAGGCCTTCGATGCTGCGGTCGCCTCGATCACTGACATCACCCGGGGCTTGGTTGATGCTCTCGTCACGAGCGCGCCAACCAAGAACCGTGAAGAGGAAGCCGCCAAGGCACGCGCTCGTGCTGCCGAGCGGTACGCCTCCTAGGTCGGCAGAGGTGCCTTCTCACCCATCGCGGACATGGCTCGTAGTCGTCGTGCTCGGTGTCGGCGCTGTAGTGCTGTCTGCGTGCGGAGGCAGCTCGACCAGCAATGGCGGTCAGGTTGCCACTACGGAACCCGTCGCCGTAACTACAACGCTTCCTCCCCAGGCCCAGCTGGCTCCTCGAACGTCGCCACCGCCAAAGGTCTCGACAACCCTTACGACGACCACTTCGATGGTGCCCCGTCCGGTGGGATTCCCTGTCGGTTTGAAGCTTCCCGCAGGTGAGGTTGGCTACTACACCGGAAGTCCAGCACTCGGCTTCCATCTCAACGTATCGACCGAGGAGGATTTCTCAGACTTGGTTCGATTCTTCACGACGACCATCGCTGAGACCGGTTCATGGGACATGTCGGTCCGCGATGTCGGCCGTGGCTTCCTGCCGGGTTTCGAGAATCAGTGGGCGATCTACACCGCCAACGATCACGTCCTGACTCAGTTGACCGGCGCTGATTACCAAGGCGTGCTCGAGATTGAGGATCGACACATCAATATCTTGCTCGATCCGTTGAGTCAGCCCGAGGAGGGTCAGGTGCCGGCAGTGTTGCCGGGTGAGGATGTCTTGCCGTTGCCGGAGGGCACAATTCGGCTCGCTGGCTACTCGGCAGGGCTGGTACACCTGACATATGACAGCCCCGCTGGTGCCTTCGAAGCGCTCGTGGCTACATATCGCGAGCGAGAGTGGGTCGAGCTGGGCGCGATTGATACGATCGCGGTCGGCGAATTGGCTGGATGGAAGATCACCGTCGAACTGCTCCCGGATGGGCCGATGAGTTTGGAGTTCGAGAACCTGGCTTTGTCGTACCCGTAGAGGCGCACGAGTTCCTGACGTCGGCATGATCCGGGGCCCCGAAAGCGGCAACTGATCGCACTCCCAAGGAACGCCGTAAACGATCGGCCTGACTCCTCAGTCCTCGCTCCTGGCGCTCTAGACGTGCAGCTCGATGATGTCGCCGTCGGAGAGTTTGTGGTCACGGCCGACCTGTTGACCGTCGAAGTTGCCGTCGCCCCAAACTTTGGCGTATTTCAGGTCCCGGGCGATATCGCGGTGAACCTGCAGAGCGACGTCGAGCACGGTGTCGCCGCGGCGGATGGTGAATGGCGCCGAACCGTCTGGAGGTTTGCCCGGCAGCTTGGTGTAGATCCGGACAATGCCCAGTTGGTCGAATAGCCATTCTCCGAGGTTCTCGAGGCCGGCCCCGGTCGTTGCTGAGACTGCGATGGTCGGGTAATCGACGCCACTGAGCTCCTCGAGCACCTCGAGCTCCCCGGTGGGGTCGTCGAGTAGATCGGCTTTGTTGGCTACCAGGAGCGTCGGCAATGTCAGCGCGAAAATGTCGTCCTCGTCGGATGCCGTCGCCGGCGGTTGATCGCCGAAGGGCCAGTCCGCCGAGAGGATGACCCGTTTGTCGGCGAGCAGCGTGACAACCTCGATCAGTCGTTCGACCGTGCCCGGTTGGCTGAGATCGACCACCAACAGACATGCCTCTGGCGTCTGCAGAGTGTTGGCCA